>JAAZCI010000206.1 GCA_012513365.1 Lysobacteraceae bacterium | reverse complement strand
GCTTATACGATTGCAGAGAGTTATCGCCGTTTCATCTTTCCAACGTGCAAAGTGGATGAAATTATTGTGGGCGGGGGCGGGGCATATAATCCGTTACTGATGGAGATGATTCGGGCGGAGCTTCCGGAGTATTCGGTATTAACGCAAGAGGATTTAGGGGTTTCAAGCGATGCGAAAGAGGCGATCGCCTTTGCCATTTTAGGCAATGAAACACTTCATGGCCTCGCGAGCAATATGCCCGGCAGTACCGGAGCGCGCGAGCGAGTGATTTTGGGGCAAATTATTCCAAATCCCTGGCCCCGGAATGAAGGACGTTAATAGATCGCTTCAAATTCCTGTAAACAGGTGCGGACGTTATCTTCGTGGGTGTCAAAATCGAGAATGGAATCGAACCACGCGAGGCGCTCATCGCTCACATCTTGGCCATTTTGCAGGTCGTAAATGGTATTGTAATCTTCATCGGGGAGCGCAGCCTTGTCGAGCATATCGCGAAACGATCCGGCAACGCAGCGGCAGAGCTCTTCCGACTGATCTTCTAAGCAGACCGACAGCATATTGTCGTGGAGTTTATCGACGATGGGATGGGCCGATAGTGCGAGCGGGAAAAAGATCATGCTGCATAGCATCAATAGGCGGTTCATAGCTCTCCTTAGATTATGTGTGGTATGACGAAGTCCTTCGTTAAAAATCCCATCAATCCACTGTCACACTGCCGATGTAATAAAACGAGTAGTAAAACAGTGAATTGATAGGATAGTGAAGATTTTGTATTTGTTGCATTAAACCGCCGGAATTGGCAACTCTTTGATCGGTTTTAGCGTCGCAACTCCGTCAATAACATGGATAAATTGCGTCGATAAACGGTGAGCTTCTTTGGCATTATGAGTCACATAGAGAATCGGAATTCCCGTGGAATCGATAATGCGCTCAAGATATTGCAAAATCTCCTCCTTACGCACCGCATCAAGGGCCGCAAGCGGTTCATCCATCAAGAGAATTTGCGGTTCACGCAGTAGGGCACGGCCAATTGCGATCCGCTGTTTTTCCCCGCCTGATAGGTGTGCACCGCGCTCATTTAACAGGTGCGAGATATCAAGGAGATCGGCAATCGCTTCAATTTTACCCATCTCTTTTTGCTTCATGCCATATTTGAGATTCCCCATCACCGAATAGTGAGGAAAGAGTGTTGCCTCTTGGAATACATAGCCGATATTGCGTTTATGCGGTGGCAGATTGATGCGTTTTTCGGTATCAAGGAGCGTATGCTCGCGCACAATAATGCGTCCCTTTTTCGGCTTTTGTTTGCCGGCAATAAAGTTAAGCAGTGTGGTTTTACCGCAGCCTGATTTCCCGAAGATGGAGATCGCCCCTTTGGCCTCAAACTGAAGATCGGCACTAAAGGCGAAATGTTTTAACGGATGTGAAATTGAGAGTTCGATCATCGTGTTTCTCCTAAACGGCGGCGGTGGGAGCGATTGAGCCACTCAGAAATAAGTAACG
>JAAZCI010000205.1 GCA_012513365.1 Lysobacteraceae bacterium | reverse complement strand
ATGCGTGTAATCATGATGATTATCGGCCTTTCAGCAGTATACGCGGTTGTGCGTATTTCATCTGTTGCGAGCGTTTTAGGTTAGTCATTGGGATAAAAGAATCGATACAGGATTTTGAGGTTAACAAATGAATTTAAAAGAATATAAAGATTATAAAATTACCGAACACGTGTATGACGTGGTAGTTGTCGGTGCAGGTGGTTCAGGACTTCGTGCAACGCTCGGTATGGCGGAAAAAGGCTTTAAAACCGCTTGTGTAACAAAAGTGTTCCCAACTCGTTCACATACTGTTGCGGCTCAAGGGGGCGTATCGGCTGCTCTTGGAAATATGGGTGAAGATGATTGGCGCTGGCACATGTATGACACCGTTAAAGGGTCAGACTGGTTAGGTGACCAAGACGCCATCGAATATATGTGTCGTGAAGCGATTCCTTCAATTTTAGAGCTTGAGCACTACGGTCTTCCTTTCTCAAGAACCGAAGAAGGTAAAATCTACCAACGTCCATTTGGTGGTATGACGACGCACTACGGTGAAGCGCAAGCACAAAGAACGTGTGCAGCTGCGGACAGAACTGGTCACGCAATGCTTCATACGCTCTATCAACAATCTTTAAAACACAATGCAGAATTCTACATTGAGTACTTCGCAATCGACCTAATTATGGAAGAGGGCGAGTGCCGTGGGGTGATCGCATGGAACTTAGCGGACGGTACGATTCATGTATTCCGTTCACAAATGGTGGTATTAGCGACGGGCGGTTACGGCCGTGCATACTTCTCAGCAACGAGCGCACATACCTGTACCGGTGACGGTAACGGAATGGCAGCACGTGCGGGAATCGCTCTTCAAGATATGGAATTCGTACAATTCCACCCAACCGGTATCTACGGCGCAGGCTGTTTGATCACTGAAGGGGTTCGTGGAGAAGGCGGTTACTTAACCAACGCCAGCGGTGAACGCTTTATGGAGCGCTACGCACCTAACGCAAAAGACTTAGCATCGCGCGACGTTGTTTCACGCTCAATTCTTCTAGAAGTTCGTGACGGACGCGGTGTGGGCGAACATAAAGACCATGTATATCTCAACTTAATGCACTTAGGTCCTGAAGTGATCGAAGAGCGCTTACCGAGTATCGCTGAAAGTGCGCGTATCTTCGCAGGCGTTGACGTTCGTAAAGAGCCAATTCCTGTTATCCCAACCGTTCACTACAACATGGGTGGGGTTCCAACGAACTATCACGCAGAAGTGGTAACGCTTAAAGATGGTGATCCTGACTATGTGATCCCAGGTTTAATGGCCATTGGTGAAGCGGCGTGTGTATCTGTACACGGGGCAAACCGTTTAGGTTCAAACTCACTGTTAGACTTAGTGGTATTTGGTCGTGCGGCGGCAAATCGTTGTGCTGAAATTTTAGAGCCTAATGCCTCGCAAAAAGATCTTCCAGAGTCTGAAATTATCCGTATCTTAGATCGTTTCGATCGCATTCGTTACGCTGATGGAACCATCTCAACGGCGGATCTACGTGATAAAATGCAGCGCGCAATGCAACGTGATGCAGCCGTATTCCGTACTAAAGAGACCCTTAAAGAAGGGGTTGTGGCGATCACAGAAGCGTTTAAACTCTTTAAAGACGTTAAAGTGCATGACCGCAGCTTAATCTGGAACTCAGACTTAGTTGAAACATTAGAATTATCAAACCTTCTCATCTCAGCGTTAGCGACGATCGTTTCAGCAGAAGCACGTCACGAATCACGCGGTGCACACGCACACGAAGATTTCCCGAAACGTGATGATGAAAATTGGATGAAACACACTCTTGCTTGGGTAAGCGAAGAGGGTGACGTGGAGCTTGATTATCGTCCGGTGCATAACTACACCTTAACTGATGAAGTCGAGTATTTTCCGCCTAAAGAGCGTACCTACTAATTGTGGTGGTATGGAACTTTAGGAATCATCATATTTGAGATAGAGGAAAAATATTATGGCTGAATTTAAATTACCAGAAAATTCAATCGTTCAAAAAGGTCAACACTTTGCGGACGATAACGCAACGAATAAATGCGTATTTAAAGTGTATCGTTGGGATCCCGATAGTGGTGAAAACCCCCGTTACGATACCTACGATGTGAACTTAGACGCGTGTGGTCCGATGGTGCTTGATGCGCTTTTATACATCAAAAACAAAATCGACCCAACCTTAACGCTTCGCCGTTCGTGCCGTGAAGGTGTGTGTGGTTCATGTGCGATGAATATCGGCGGAACAAACACGCTTGCTTGTACTAAAGCGACAGCGGATGTACCGAAAAATCGTCAAGGTGAGGTGGTGATTAATCCGCTTCCCCATATGCACGTTGTAAAAGACTTAGTGCCTGATTTAACGCACTTCTATGCACAACACGCATCGGTACAACCTTGGCTTAAAACCGATACACCGAATCCTCCGCGCGAGCGTCTACAATCGATTGAAGAGCGTAGAAAAATCGACGGATACTATGAGTGTATTCTCTGTGCATGTTGTTCAACCTCATGCCCAAGCTACTGGTGGAACTCTGAGAAATACTTAGGTCCAGCGGTATTACTTCAAGCGTATCGTTTCATCGTTGATACTCGTGATGAGCATACGGGTGAGCGTTTAGATGAGTTAGAAGATCCGTTCAAACTCTATCGTTGTCACACCATTATGAACTGTACTAATACCTGTCCGAAAGGCTTAAACCCTGCAAAAGCAATCGCAGAGATTAAGAAATTAATGGTATTACGTCACTGATCTTAAAACGATTATAATCTGATAAATAAAAACTCCAGTCGGTATCAATCACTGACTGGAGTTTTTTATGGGGATTTATTTTTGAGGCTCTGTTTTAAGTAGCAAATATTTAACTATTGAGCGCGAGGCATTAATTGCCAAAATTATAGCCGTAACGAATACTGCCATAGACTTTTGGACTTGAATCACGGTCACTGCTGACTTTTTGGCTCGCTGAAATGCCAATATCACCATCGGTGGAAGCGCCTGTGGTGGCGCTACAAGCGGTGAGTAATCCGAGCATGAGCCCCGCAACAAGAAGGGTAAACGATTGCTTCATCTTGACTCCTTTTATTAAGGTGAAAATGCAGATTGGTGTGAATAGATTAATGCGTTAATCGTTTAAGTGTAACAAGATCCTTAATCATATTGAAAGATGTTTTTCAAAAAGGCTTTGGCTCGATCGCTGGGATCCCCTTCAAAAAAGGCCTCTTTTGAGAGATCATCATGAATTTCACCGCCATCAATAAAGATCACCCGATCCGCCACTTGTCGAGCAAATCCCATTTCGTGGGTAACGCACATCATCGTCATTCCGCTTTGCGCCAGCTCAACCATCACCGCTAACACCTCATGAATCATCTCAGGGTCAAGGGCAGAAGTTGGTTCATCAAAGAGCATAACAACAGGATCCATCGCAAGCGCACGCGCGATCGCAACTCGCTGTTGTTGCCCACCTGAGAGTTGAGTTGGGTATTTTCCAAGATGACTTTTAAGCCCCACGCGATCTAATAGACTAATCGCCTTTTCATAGGCTTCATCTTTGCCACGTTTGAGCACTTTTTGTTGTGCAAGCATCAGGTTATTTTCGATCGACATATGCGGGAAAAGCTCAAAGTGTTGGAAGACCATACCCACCTCAGAGCGAACTTTCGAGAGATTCACCTTTGGGTTTGAGAGCGAATGCCCATTGATGATAATCTCGCCTTCTTGATAGGGTTCGAGACCATTAGCGCATTGAATCAGAGTGGATTTTCCTGAACCGGAAGGGCCACAGACCACCACTACCTCTTTCTCAGCAATCTCAGTGGAGCAGTTGTTGAGAACCTTAAAATCTCCATAATATTTACTCACGTTTTTGAAGGTAATCATATACGTTTTTTCCTTGTTTGCAGATATCTCACACCACTTGAGAGGGTAAAACAGATGATAAAATAGATAAATCCGGCAAAGAGAATCAGCTCCATTTTGGCATTATTGTTGTAGCCGATAATGTCGGTTGCGCGGAAGAAATCATTTAAACTCATGATGTAAACAAGCGAGGTATCTTGAAAGAGAATAATCGCTTGGGTTAACAAAAGGGGCACCATGTTACGAAGCGCTTGCGGTAAAATGACGTTAAAAATCGCTTGTAAACGGGTCATGCCGAGCGCAAGTGCGGCGTTCATTTGCTGTTTGCGTACACTTAAAAAGCCTGCGCGAATGATCTCTGAGTAGTAAGCCGCTTCAAAGAGTGAAAAGGCCACAATCGCCCAGATTAAGCGAACGCTTGCGCTATTATCAAGCCCAAAAAGATGCTGAATGCTTGGGCCAATGGCGATATAGAACCACATTAACACCATAATCAGCGGAATGGAGCGGAAGAGATTGACATAGCCGGTGGCAAGTAGCGCGATCGGTTTTGGTGCATAGAGGCGAATGATGGTTAAAATCGTTCCCCAAACGATGCCGACAATAATGGCGATCACGGTGATCTGTAAACTCACCGCCATCCCTTGCCATAAAAACGCGCGGTTCTCATTGAGGAGGGTGAACAGATCAGAAAAAGGAAGAAGATCCATATTACGCTCCTTGTTTTAATGAGGGAATTTGGGAATAGTGCTCAACTGCTTTCATAATCAGCATTAAGGCTAGATTGATGATGATGTAGGCGATTGTGACCACGATAAACGACTCATAGGCTTTTGCGGTATAGTCATTAATTTGCGCCGCTTGACGGGTTAATTCTGCAAGCCCAATGGTCTGTAAGACCGAGGAGTTTTTAAAGATATTGAGTAACTCGGAGGTCATGGGCGGAATAATAATCCGCAGCGCCTGCGGTAAGATCACATAGCGATACGCTTGAGGAAGGGTGAGCCCGGTTGCAAGCGCTGCCCGCATCTGTCCTCCTGCAAGTGATTCAATGCTTGAGCGCACCTGTTCGGCAACTCGCGCCGAGGTGAAAAGCCCTAAGCAGAGAATCCCCGCAGTCATCATCTGCACGATTGGATCTTGCATCTTAATCCAGATCTCAAGGGGTTCTGGAAGCATATTGGGCCAAACGTAATACCAGAAAAAGAGCTGAACAATCAGCGGTACGTTACGCAGACATTCCACATAGGTTGCACCGATGAAACGAAAAAAACGACTCGGTAGGGTACGCATCGTGCCTACGATAATCCCGAGCGTTAGGGCGAGAAACCAGCTCGCGCTTGAAGTGATAATGGTCCATTTTGCCCCTTCAAACAGCCAGTCGAGGTAGGTCTCGTTGATTACCGCTTCTTGGAGCAGAATTGAAAAATCTAATCCAAACATAGGTCGATCCTTTCTAACCTGAAAATTTATGACATGACCACAAAGAGGCGAGGGCTGATTATAGGCCCTCACCCGTTGTGATTAGAGAGTTGACGGATTGATCCGTTTTATTGGAAAGGTACGTCGCTTGGATTTTCAAAGAGCTCGCGCATGCTATCCGATAGCGGGAAATCTAAGTTGACATTGCGTGGTGGAATCGGATTCATAAACCATTTGTTGTAGAGTGCTTCCATTTCACCGGATTTTGACATCTCCGCAATGACTTCATCGGCAACCGCTTTAAACTGAGCATCGCCTTTACGCATCATACAGGCATACGCCTCTTTTCCTTGGGATTCACCAACCACAACCCAGCGATCCGGTTGAGGCGATTTTGCGCGCTCTCCATAGAGAAGGGAGTCATCCATCACAAACGCCACGCCACGTTTATCGGCGAGCATCATAAATGCATCACCATGGTCTTTCGCCGCTTGAATGCGCATGCCCATTTTTTTCTCGGCTTCCATATTGCGTAAAATACGCTCTGAGGTGGTGCCGGCAGTGGTGATTACGACCTTTTTAGCAAGATCATCGAAACTTTGAATGCCAGAGGCTTTATCGGTAATCATGCGAATATTGATGATAAAGATTGTATTACTGAAGCCGGCCTCTTCAGCGCGCGAGGTATTGTGCGTGGTTGAGCCACACTCAAGGTCAATCGTGCCATTTTTCATTAACGGAATGCGGTTTTGCGAGGTGATTGGCGTGAGTTTTACATTGACTTTTTTACCTAATTTTTTCTCAACGCCTTCCACAATTTTTAAGCTCACATCATGGGAATAACCAATGACGTTTTGCTGATTGTCGTAGTAAGAGTAGGGAATTGATGATTCGCGGTGACCGAGGGTGATCGTGCCGGTTTCATCAATCTTTTTAAGGGTTCCAGTTAATTCTTCAGCCATGGTTAAACCAGGCATGCTCATTAATCCACACACAGTTAGGGCTAACAGTGACTTTTTCATGCTTCCTCCAGATATAATCGTTTTTTATTTATTATTATTCAAATAATGACGCATTGATTATTGATTTAATTGTTGCTAGCGTCTTACTTAGATATAGAACACTCTAAGGAATAATTCAAGTACTTTTGCTAAAAACAGTAGGATTAATGGCAAAAAAAGGATAGATTATTCGATCTATCCCTTTGAAAGTTGAATCTAATTGTGTGAGATGAGATGCTGAATTAAAACCCGCGGTAACGATATCCGGTAATATGATCTTGAAGTAGAGCTTCGGTACTTTGGCCAAAACTGCCCATATTTTTAAGATCAAACATCAGATAAAAACGCCATTGTGTCTCTTTCGCTTGAGGCGTATCTCGATAATAACGGGTAATCGCTTGGACGCGCACGCAACAGGTATCATATTGGAAACCAGCCATGGTATCGATCATCTGATTATTATTGAGCGAATGATTATATCGGCCAATAAGGCTCCATTTTTCATCGAGCTCCCAAAATCCAGAGAGATCAATTTGGTTGATGGTGTTGTCGGGATTACCATCATTTCGGGTATAGCGATAGCCAAGATTGAGGATTTTATCTTGCTCAGGTTGATAACGCAGATCAAAGGTGGTTTTAGTGGTTTTACTCTTTTTCGGAGACCATTGCCAAGTGAGATTGGTATAGAGTTTTGGAATCACTTCAAATTCCCCCTCCATGAACCATTCTGAACGGTTTTTATTGGCCTCTTCTTCACTTAAATCATCGCCTAAGCGGATGCGGTTTTTCTCAAAATATTGAATTTGACCGGCAGATAGACGAAGCTTTTCCACGCCGCTATTGGCATTAATAAAGCGAGTTGTCAGCGCGGTCGTTACTTGGTTTGCATCATTTTGACGGTCAGCGCCGGTAAAATTGGTGGTGTTGAAGAGCGCTGAATAGCTCGGGCTATAGAGCGAGGTATCAAACATCGGGATATGTGATTGCGTGCGGTAGGGCACATAGAGATAAAAGAGGCGAGGCTCTAACGTTTGTACATATTCTCCACCGCCAAAGAGCGATTTCAGCTCTAAATCACGCTCAAAAAAGAGTCCAGTATCGACGCTAAAAATGGGCATCGAGCGATGGAAACGTTCAGGATCATTGCGAGGATTTTTTCGATGATCGATCGAATAATCGGTATAGCGGAAGGCAATTTCAGGTCTAAAAAAGCCCCATGAATTCTCTAAATTAAGGCGCATATAGGGTTTAACATCAAATCGATCGCCTCCCTTTGCGCGCGTATCATTTTTGCCAAGCTCGGTGATAAAGCGGGTAAATTCAGCACTCACCCCATATTCAAGTAGGCCATAGGTTTGATGGCTCGCTACCGAAATTTGTGGTAGGCGTGAATAGGGTTTTAGGCGAATCGCCTCTTTATCGATAATTTGGAAATCTTGGAAGCGAATCGATGCACTCACATATTCATCGTTATAGGTAAGAGAAGCGTAGCGCTCTAGATTCGTTTTCGATAAAAGGCCGATGGTGTCATCGAGATCTTTAAGGTAATCATCATCAGAGATCTTTTGATAGAGAATCGCACCGCTCAATCGATCGCTAAAAGTTAGATTTTGATTAAAGAAGAGTGACCAGCGTTTTTCATCATTTTTTTGGCGATCTTCAGGAATGTATTCAAGGTTTAAAATCGAGTTTTGCCACTCATTTAGATAGCGTAGTTCTCCATCAAAAATAAAACCACGCTTACTCATCACCCCAACGCCAAGCGTTGCATCCATATTCGGCGCCAGATTGAAATAGTAGGGGAGACGAAACGTAAACCCATTATTGCGATCAAATTGTACTTTCGGCGATAAAAATCCGCTATGACGCTGTCCATCAATGGGAAAGGAGAGATAGGGGAAATAGAGAACCGATTGCCCGCGCACCGCAAAAAACGCATGTTTGGCAACGGCGCGTCCCGTGGCGTGATTGATGCGGAGGTTTTTACTCTTAATGGTCCACGTTTCGTTATCGACCTCACAGGCAGAATAAGTGGCCTCCTCAAGATCCGAGCGTTCCTCGAGCGCCTCATGATGCATGGTTTTAGCACGCCCTTGAGCCGGACGATCACCGCTTAAATAATATTCACCGCCGATGAGATCAGTAATTTCATCATTAAGATAATGTTTGAAGTTTTCCCCGCGAACCGCGACAGCATCAGACCCATAATAGATCGGGTCATCTTTTGAAAAAATTACATTATTGACGCGATCTAAAAAGAGCGAATCGGAGTAGAAATTTCCCTCTTTTTCCTGAACAATGACATTCCCAAAAAGAGCCCCTTCCGTTGGGGTAATCGCCCCATCATCGGAGAGTAAAATCATCTCATCTTTTGGCAGATTATTGGGCGAATCGAGAAGATAATCTGCAAGGGGGGAGATTTTACAACTTTTTGGCGCAGCATAAAGCGGCGAAAGACTCATCGCAGACGCAATAGAGAGTGCAATTAATGTATGGAGGACTAGGGGTTTTCTACGCACGAATTGATCTATCTATACAGGGGCCCGTGGGCGTTAACGTGATTATAATTTAGCTTCAATAATATCAGTGCGATTATAGCAGGTCTCATGGCGATCGGCATATTTTGCAACGGTTTTACTAAAAAGTGATTAATTTTTAAGCAGGAGAGGTGATCCGATCATTTGAGGAAATATCGTCTGAAAATAGGAACTTTTGCAGGAAATTTATATAATAGGCGAGACAAATTGGATTTGGGCAGGATTTAGGAGCGCGCTGTGTTTGATGAATTGACAAAACTTGAGAAAAAACCGATCACCAAAGAGCGGATAAATGCGCTTCTTACGCGGGTGCGCCGGCATTATATTTCGCCACTTTCGAAAGTGTATACCGAGATTGAGGCGTTTGAACATCTTTTGGGGCTCCGTCCGCTAACGATTCAGGTAAATGATCCCTTTTCATGGCGCCATCTTGAGACTAAAGCGGAACTGTCGGGCATCTCAAAAGAGGAGGCCTTTGAGCGGCTCTCACTCATTGCTGATTATCTTGAAAATGGGCATTATCCCTTTAGTGGCGATAGTCCGCTTGAGCTCGGCGAATCCTTTCCCTATTTTGAGTGGATTAATCAGGGTGAGCAATACACGCTAACCCAAGGTTTGGGCGATTGGCAGCTCATTGTGCTTGAGCGAAAAGAGCAGATGGCCAATCTCAGTACTATTTTTGAGCTACTTGAAGATGACAAACGGCTCTTTACTGGGCGAATTTTGGTGGTGGGTAAGATGCCGATGGGATTATCATCGACGATTTTGGCCCATTTTGATGCGCTACGGGATCAGCTCTATTGGATCGAGCCAAAGTATCTGCCGGCCATTCGAGGGGAGAGCGGATTTGGGCATTCAAAATCCTTTGCCTCGCTCTTTAGAGGGGGCTCGCAAATTCTCGTCGTGGATCCAAAAGGGCGCTATCATGCGGGTCTAACGCGTTTAGATTTACAAAAACAATTAACGGCACTGTTTACCGAAGAGGAGAGTAAGGAATGATCTATTATGAAGTATTTGGCGAGGGTGAGCCACTTATCGTCTTGCATTCAGGGGGCATGAGTCACGAAGAGTGGTTGCCGCAGATTAAGGTGTGGGAAAAGCGCTTTAAAGTGATCGCCATCGATCAGCCAGGTCATGGGTGCAGTGCGTTAAAAGGGGAGAAACTTTCGATTTCTGAATGCGGGCACTCCGTATTAGAGGTGATGGAAAAAGAGGGTGTGACGAGCGCTTATTTTTGCGGATCGAGCATGGGCGGCGCGACGGCGCTTTGGGTGACGATGAATCGCCCGGAGCGCGTTAAAAAACTTGTGCTCTATCGCTGTAATTATCGTAAAAATATGGCAACGTTTCGCAGTACCACCTCAATGAGCGACCCCGATTATTGGATCAGTTTAGGCGTGGATCGCTATCTGTCGCGTCTTCATCGCGGGCAAGGCGGGGATGAAGCGTGGAAAACGGTGATTACGCGAGTGAGTGATGCGCTCAATCCCGATACTACCGATCATGATTATCGTCTTTCAGCGCTTGAAACGATCGAGTGTCCGGTGATGATTGTCTCCGGTGATCGCGATCCTTTGGTGCCGATGGAGGATATTATTGCGATGTATCAAGCGATTCCAACGTCATCACTTTGGGTGCTTCCCCATGCAAGCCATGTCACGGCGACAAATACTTGGCGCGCCACGATCTTTGCTGAAGAGGTGGAACGTTTTTTAACGCGAAAACGTGAGCTTATCATATAAGATCATACAAATTATGCGATAATAATCCCATTAATAACGGGTTATAAACCACTGTATAAAAATGAAAAAGAGGGCGCTAT
>JAAZCI010000204.1 GCA_012513365.1 Lysobacteraceae bacterium | reverse complement strand
GCCGTGACCATGACCGCCCATTTTTGAGCCTTCAAGGGCTTTGAGCGCATCGCCACCATGTTGAACTTGTTCCGTGGTTTCAGAGAGTTTGGCCGCGCGTTTATTCACTTTTTCAGGCGGTGCAATCCAACCTAAATAGTAAACGGTCATCAGTAAAATGACGATCCCGCCAAGACGGCGAATGCTCGGTTTCGCAAGATAACGGCCCACATAGTTTCCAAAGATCGCAAGTGCAATCATGACAGGAAGCGTACCGAGTCCAAAGGAGAACATAAGACCTGCCGACATGCCAACGCTGCCAAGACCAATCGCTACCGCTAACGGGCCATAAACTGCGCCGCACGGTAAGAAACCCCAGATAAAGCCCATAAAATAGGTGCCTTTGGCGGTTTTAATGGGGAAGAAACGTTGTGAGAATTTTTGAATCGGTTTCCACAATTTTTGCGCCGGTTTTTCGACAAACGCCAAGAATTGAGGCATGCCGAACAGTTGCAATGCAATGAAGATCATAATCGCGCCCGCAAGATAGCGGATCACATATTGCAGTGTGGTAATGTCTGAGACGAAAAAGCCAATCAGACCGCCGATCACCCCTAAAAAGGTATAAGTTGAGATTCGGCCGAGATTGTATAAAATCGCCGCAGGAATGCGTTTATATGAGTTGTTGATACCGAGTATTCCGATCACCGGTCCACACATTCCAATACAGTGGACTTGAGTTGTGAGCCCCATAATGAAGGCCCCCATCAGTAATGCATACGTTTCTCCCATGAGAATGCTCCTTAATTGTCGGGAAAGTAGAGATTAAGGGATCAAAACGATTGTTCCGATCACCTCGCGATTAGCAAGCTTCGTATGCGCGTCTCCAACGTTCTCGAGCGGGAATGTCTCAATATTGGCAAGTGTTACCACGCCCTTATTTAGGGTTGTGAGCCAACGATTCATCACCGTCAAATACTCCTCTCGTGTAGCGGTATAGCTATTTAAATTCGGGCGCGTTAAAAAGAGGGCACCTTTTTCAAGTAGCGTGAGCGGAGAGACCGGAGGAACAGCGCCTGAGGCATTGCCAAACGACACCATCATACCAAGACGTTTTAAGGAATCGAGGGAGCCTTCAAAGGTGGATTTTCCAACGCTGTCGTAAACAACGTCCACCCCTTCAGGACACAATTCGCGCACCTTTTCAGCCACATCATATTGACTGTAGTTGATGACCAAATCTGCGCCAAGCGCCTCGACAACTGCCTTCTTCTCATCGCTACCTACCGTTGCAATGACCGTTGCGCCAATGGATTTTGCCCACTGCACTAAGATCTGCCCAACGCCGCCTGCCGCTGCATGAATAAGCGTACTTTGCCCTTTTTTAAGGGGGAACAGCTCATGCATCAGATAGCTTGCGGTGCCGCCTCGTAAAAAGGAGGAGGCTGCCTCTTCAAAGGAAGTGCCTTCGGGAATATGGGTAATGCGTTCAACGGGTACGTTACTGGCTGATGCGTATGCCCCTAAATGCCCGGCATAGACCACCTTATCGCCCACGTTAAAATCGGTCACGTCGTCGCCAACGGCAGTAATAATGCCGCTTGCTTCTTGGCCGATCGTAATGGGAGTGTCGAGGGTGTAGAGCCCTTCGCGTTGATAGATATCGATAAAATTAAGACCAATGGCTTTATGCTCAATCGTTACTTCATTATTATTGGGCGCGGGAAGTGTGAGTGATTCTTTGACAAATTGCTCAATCCCTCCATGCGCTTTTAGCGTAATTTTGTAAGCCATAAAGTTCCTCCTATTCTTGGTATGATTGGGACTTTACTATATAACTTGAGTCTTTGAAATATCAAAAAAAAGATAGTTATTCTATACAATCTTTTACGTGAAGTAGGGTAGAATAGTCGCAATATTGTAATCTCAAGAAAATTATTTACATAAATTTAAACTTGGTTTTACAAAAATTGAAATTCACACAGAGGATGGGCGTTTTCCCTTGATCTATATCAGAAAGATCGGATAAACCCCGCCTTTAAGATCGATCAGTATTAAGTAAGGAATTGAGCGTATGACAGGACAGTTTATTTATACGATGAATCGTGTAAGCAAAGTGGTTCCTCCAAACCGAGTGATTTTAAAAGATATCTCACTCTCTTTCTTCCCGGGCGCGAAAATCGGGGTATTAGGATTAAACGGTGCGGGGAAATCAACTCTACTACGTATTATGGCGGGAGTTGATACCGAAATTCAAGGGGAAGCGCGAGCAAAACCCGGTACAAAAATTGGCTATTTAGCCCAAGAACCCCAATTAAACGAAGCACTCGATGTGCGCGGTAACTTAGAAGAAGCGCTCGGATCCATTAAAGATGCATTAGCAGAACTTGATGCAGTCTATGCTGCTTACGCCGAGCCCGATGCGGACTTTGATGCGCTTGCTACAAAACAAGCAGAACTTGAAGCCTTTTTAAGTTCAGTGGATGGTCATTCGCTCGACCGTCAACTTGAAGTCGCGGCCGATGCGCTTCGTCTTCCACCGATGGATCGTGATGTTGCGACCCTTTCTGGGGGTGAAAAACGCCGCGTTGCGCTCTGTAAACTTCTATTATCAAAACCCGATATGCTCCTGCTTGACGAGCCGACGAACCACTTAGATGCGGAATCGGTGGCGTGGCTTGAGCGTTTCTTACATGATTATCCGGGTACGGTTGTGGCGGTAACGCATGACCGTTACTTCTTAGATAACGTTGCGGGCTGGATTTTAGAGCTTGACCGTGGTCACGGAATTCCTTGGGAAGGCAACTATTCAAGCTGGCTTGAGCAGAAAGATAAGCGTCTTGAGCAGGAAGCGAAACAGGAAGAAGCGCACGCTAAAGCGATTAAGAAAGAGCTTGAGTGGGTGCGTCAGGGCGTTAAAGGCCGTCAAGCAAAATCGAAAGCACGTTTGGCGCGTTTTGAAGAGCTTGAGAGCCAAGAATTCCAAAAACGAAACGAAACAATGGAGATCTATATTCCACCAGGCCCACGTCTTGGGGATTTAGTGATCGAGGCCACCGGCGTTGCCAAAGCGTTTGGCGATAAACTTCTCTATGAAGAGCTCGATTTCAGTCTGCCTCGCGGAGGCATTGTTGGGGTAATTGGTCCAAACGGGGCGGGTAAATCAACGCTCTTTAAATTGATGACCGGCCAACTTGAGCCCGATGCAGGAACGTTCCGTGTCGGTGAGACTGTCCAGCTTGCCTATGTGGATCAAAGCCGTGATTCGCTCGATGATAATAAGACCGTTTGGGAAGAGATTTCTGAAGGGTTAGACATTATTCGCGTCGGCACTTATGAGATCCCATCGCGCGCTTATTGTGGCCGTTTTAACTTTAAAGGCTCAGATCAACAGAAGTATATTAAAGATCTTTCGGGCGGTGAGCGTAACCGGGTTCACTTAGCGAAAGTACTTCGTTCAGGCGGCAACGTGATTTTACTGGACGAGCCGACGAACGACCTTGACGTTGAGACCTTACGGGCTCTTGAAGATGCGATTTTAGCGTTTGCAGGATGCGTGGTGGTGATCTCGCATGACCGCTGGTTCTTAGACCGGATCGCAACGCACATATTGGCCTTCGAAGGCGATTCTCATGTAGAATGGTTCCAAGGTAACTATGAAGAG
>JAAZCI010000203.1 GCA_012513365.1 Lysobacteraceae bacterium | reverse complement strand
TGCATTCAATTCTGAACCGCCTTCATGATTGCTAATACCAATGGTTTGGTTTTCATACGCATTGAGCTCAGAGAGGAGGTAGCCTAAATTAATGGAACCTTTGCCCCCTTCAATCCCATCGGTGGTAAAGAGTAACTCGCTATAATGAGCCTCGCCCACTACCGTATCGCCCGTTTTGAGTCTTCTCACTGCATCGATATCGACCTGTGGGAGAATCTCTCCCGCTTGATTGACAAAATCGAGCTCTACGCCAACCCCGGTAAACTGATCGGCCTCTAAATAGGTGCGATGCAGATAATTACTAAAGAAGTCCTCTTCTGCGGGATTAAACTCCGATGTCCCCAAATCCGTTAAAGCATCCATATCTTCCACGACGATTTTACTGCCCGCTGTAATGGAGAACTCTTTTACGTGAAGCGGGGTAAAATCCCCATTTAAAAACTCAAGCGAACCTTGATTAATATTAAGTTTGCCGATAGTGACATTAAATTGTTCCGCACCACCTGAATTAATCTGCAACAAAGCATCTTTCTCAATATTTAAAAGGGCCTCATTTAAATTCGCGCTATAGATCGCATTATTGAGCGTTAACGCGCCGCTTTGTAGATTAAACGTTCCTGAAAAAAGTACTTCAGGCGCCGTTTCATTGGTGAAGATAAAGTGGTGAAGCGCTGTCCCTTCTGCCCCTAAATCAACATCCACCGTGCCTGTGCCCCAAAGCGCTGCATCAAATTGATAATCTCCATTGACCTCTTTAACGACAAAACGGCTCTCCGCATCAATGCCAAGCTTTTCAACGCCGGCAAGCTCCTCGGTTGCGGTGAGTGTGGATTCATTTTTAAGGTCGATCTCATTAAAGCCCGTGACCTTTCCAACCTCATCATAACGAAAGTCGTTATTATCTAGGGTGAGTTCGCTTATTTTATCCCCATTAGCATGGAGCGAGCCATTAACAACAACGCCATCTTTGAGCGTTAGATCGAGTGATCCATTCTTACTTTCGATATCTGAAACCGTCCCGCCCGTTAAGGTTACAGTATTGTGGCTTTCAGCATTGGCATCATTATTAAAGGCCATTCCTCCTTTAAAACCGTGGATAGCGATGGTATTACTGCCACTTCCCGCGGTGATATCCCCAACAATTGATGCCCCATCTTTTTCTGAAATAAAGGTGTTATCCCCATCACCGAGACGAATATCGCTATGGATTACCCCTTCGTTGATAAACTCGCTCCCCATCGTACTCGCTAGATAGAGGCCTGCGCCACCCTCTTCCATCTCAATCATCCCTTTAAAGAGGAGATCGCCATTGAGAACTTGAATGCCCGTTCCCGCATTACCGGTAATTTTGAGTCGCTCTAAGGTTGCAAGGCCAGCCGTTCGATCCACATTGATCGCAACTTGATCCCCTTGATTGAGCGTAATTAAGAGCACATCACTCTCAGCGCCCTCATTAAAGGTAAAGGTTTCACTACCAGTGAGATGAAGCCCTTGATTGCCCTCACCTTCCAGCGCGATTTGTCCGGAAATATTGATCTTATTATCAAGATTAAACCCTGTTCCGTTATCCGCAACTGTCATCTTAAGACCCGTAAAGGTGAAATTGTCGAGCCCGTTTTGTGTAAACCCGGCCACACTATCACCAACGATCACCTTACCGCCAATCACTTTAACGGCGTGAGTCTCGCCACCTGTGCCTTTATAGACAATCCATTGTCCCTCGTCGGTTAGCTTGATCTCTCCATCGTTTTCAATCAGTGCGCTTGATTCATCAATATGAAATATAACGCCATCAGATGCTGAAATATTGCCGTGGTTACTCACTTTTGCACCCTCGCCATAGAGGTTTGCAAAGATTTGCTTGTTATCCGTTAAATTAAAATCGCCATGGTTGATGAAATGGGCATTTTCACCAATATTTGCTCCAGTAAAGGATGCATATCTGTGCCCGGCAAATGTAGGCGTTTGACTATGGCTGATGAGCGTCGCCCCATTTTTAATGTCATAGAGTGTAATCCGCTCTATAGTTTTATTATCAACGGCAAAATTGGCATATGAGGTCGCCGTAACATCTCCATCAAGCTCGATACCGATGGAGTAGCGTGCATCCTTATCTTTAATCGTGGCAGATGACGAATGATATTTTGCAAAAAGGATTTTATTGGTGTCTAAAACATCAATATTTCCCCCATCAACCCCCTTAATCGCCGTACCGCGCTCGAGTTTAAAGAACGAATCTTTAACCGTTAATTTTGATTCTTGTCCCGCGCCGATTCCTTTAAAAATGACCCCATAACCATGTGGTGAATAATCCGTTCTTGTGGGATCCGCAGCGGTTCTCACCTCTTTAACCTTTAACAAAAAGTCTTGTTTATAGGCCGTTTTAATATTGAAAATAGTAGCTACGCCCACCTCGTTATCCGCATTGGGCATATCATTTGCGACAGTATCTGAGCCCAAAAAACTTACTTTTGACGCATCAATCTCATAGATGTCTTTGGCATATTGCGCCACATCTTCTCCAAAATCAAAGTTAAACAATGTGGTGTTGGTTCGATTATGTGCGATCAGCGCTTGATTAAATGTAAGATTAACGTCCGCATCTTTAATCATAAATCCCGTAGAATTTGTACTTTTAGGACTGACTAAAAGTTTAATCTGTTTTGAGTTACTGCCCATTAGCAGGCTATCCCCACTCTTCAGTACGATACCTCCTACCACATCAACCCGCTGTTCCGTTGTATAGCTGTAATTTGCTGCATAGGCACTACTGCCCAGCATCATACCGAGCGCTAACGCTCCAACTTGCAACACTTTATCTTTAAACTTCGAGCTCTTTTTATGGCGACTGCCCAATTCTGAGGTGACGACCCAGCGATTTACCGCTTCATTCCAGACCACTCTATAAACTTTATTCATTTGGATATCCTTGTCTTGTTGAAATCAACACTGCCGAAATGTTCGACAAAATATTATTCCCATATCCATAGCAGATTATATGCCATAAAAAACAAACTCAGTATTATCAACGCCTTACATATTTAAAAGCAGACTAAAATCAATTACTTACTGCCAGAATTGTTTTCAATTGTAGACTTTTAGGTAAATTACTGGATTTTGTCACTTATTCAACAAAATCAAATTAGATATAATATTGTATACATTTACAATTCAAAACACTCCTGTGATCACCATTAATCTCTGCAAAGATTCCCGCGGTCTTTTTTGCGTTCACCCCATCAATTCTCAAAAGTTTCGCTGAGATTTCTCCATTGGCATCAACTTATGTAAGCAAATGTATGGTGCTTTTTTGTCACTTTCTCGATATTTTCTGCTTTTTAGCAAGACTCCGATCGAACGTTTATTCTCAAAAACTGATATACTTTTCTCATCGTTTTTCATCTTTTTTTCATCAATTTAATGGAATAAAAACAGCGTATGACGCAGGAATTTAAAGTCTATTTAGTGGGAGGTGCTGTGCGTGATGCGCTGCTTGGCCACCCGTTTCATGAGCACGATTGGGTTGTTGTGGGCGCGACGCCCGAGAGGATGCTTGAAAAAGGCTTTAAACAAGTGGGGAAAGATTTTCCGGTCTTTTTACACCCTAAAACCGGGGAAGAATATGCCCTTGCTCGCAGTGAACGGAAAACGGCAAAAGGCTATCACGGCTTTGAGATTGATGCCTCGCCAAATACCACATTGGAAGAGGATCTTCTTCGCCGCGATCTCACCATTAATGCCATTGCCCAAGATGAAGAAGGCAATGTGATCGACCCCTATCACGGTGTGGAGGATCTTAATAATCGTGTATTACGCCATGTGAGCGATGCCTTTATTGAAGATCCGGTGCGAGTGCTCCGCCTTGCTCGATTTTACGCCCGCTATCAGCCCTATGGCTTTACCGTTGCCGATGAGACAAAAGCGTTAGTTAAAACGATGATCGATTCCGGCGAGCTCGATGCATTGGTGCCAGAGCGCATTTGGCAAGAGCTCGTGAAAGCCTTATCTGAGGATCAGCCCCAAGCCTTTTTCTACTGTTTAAAAGAGCTTGGTGCGCTCGAAACGCTTTTCCCGGAGGTCCATGCTCTTTTTGGCGTACCGCAAACGGCGCAATATCACCCTGAAATTGATTCCGGCGTGCATGTGATGATGGCGCTTGAGCAAATTGCGAAGATTACGGACGATCTGCCTACCCGATACGCTGTGCTCTGCCACGATTTTGGCAAGGCCGTGACCCCAGCCGATGAATTGCCGAGCCATAAAATGCACGAAAATCGTGGCGTACCCATCACCAAAGCGTTTTCCGAACGTTTGCGTGCGCCCAATGAATACCGCGATATCGCTTTAAAGGTGACCGAACATCATCTCATCATGCATCAATTGCTCAATGTTCGCCCAAAAACGATCTTAAAACTGATTTTAAATCTTGATGGATTTAGACGACCAATCAACGTAGAACGCTTCATAAATGCTTGCTTAGCCGACGCGCGCGGACGCCTTGGATTGGAAACGCGAGAATATCCGCAAAAAAACTATTTACAAACCCTTTTTAATGCACTACAATCACTCCCCATCAATGAGGCGATTCAGTCTTGTAAACCAAAAGAAATTCCATTGGTAATTAAACGACTTAGGTTACAGCGAATCAGTGAAATGATTAAAAGTTACACACCCTCTTGACGAATGATGGCTTCGGCTATATCATAC
>JAAZCI010000202.1 GCA_012513365.1 Lysobacteraceae bacterium | reverse complement strand
GGTGGCGGTTTTAGCGCTTATTATCTATCTTTTTTGGGCAACGCCCGAGCGAAGCTCCCAAGAGCGATTTGTGTCGCTTAATGAGCTTGCACGCGAGGTCGAAGTGCTCGAACGCGATCTAAATTTAACGAGTAACGAGCAGCCTTTTTCCTATGACCGCGTTCTAAAACAAGCGGACAAGGTCGATCGTGCGTTTGAAAGTTTAAAAACGCATGGCATTGATGGGGGAGAGGCGAAAGTACATTGGGATTTACTTAAGACAGAGCTTGGTCGAAATGAGCTCTCAGAAGAGTTAGTGCAAAAGTTGCCGCGCCTTGAGATGCAAGTCAAAGGCGAGCTTTCGCGCTTAAACGAATTGTTGTTGTCGCTCTCAAATAGTCTTCGTAGTACGCGGGAATTTTCCGTGGAAACGGTGCGCTATGCCGATCTTTTAATCGCGTATACGCTTAAAATTGAAGCGGATATGATGAATCTATTGTCGGAAAAGAGCTCAAGTCACGCCATTGCGCTTGCCAATATGACAAGTCACTTAAACTCGCTCAATCAAGGGTTAAATGCTCTTAAACATGGTAGTTATGCCGATGGCGTGCAGAGTTTAGCGGGCAGTTTTTACGATGAGATCTTAACGGAAGCGGAGTTTGTCTTTGCTTCGATGAGCGATAAGCTTACAGAGCTGATTGAAAACGCAGGCTCATTAGTAGCGCTTAAAAATGTGATGGGCGTCATTGATGCTGAGCGCCGTTTGATTAACGATGAATTACGTGAATCGATGCTTGCGGCGAGCCTACAAGATCATGAAGCGGCCCAATTTATGAGCCGCTCGAACTGGTTATTGATGGGTGCGATGGGCGCGCTAGGGCTTTTATTGGTGCTTGTTGCTATTTTACTGCAACGCCGGGTGACGCTGTTAAATTTTGAGGCGACGAGTGAAAAGGCCCGTAATGATTATCATGAAAATGCGATTTTGCGTCTTGTCGATGAGGTTGCGCTCCTTGCTAAAGGAGATTTAAGTGCCGAAATGACGGTAACGCACGATTCAACCGGGGTGATTGCTGATAGTATTAACGTCGCTGTTGAAGAGCTTCGGATGATTGTTGGGCGGGTGAATCGCATCGAAGATCGCATTGTGGAAATGGTGATCGATGGCGATCAGATCTTTGAAAAGGTGGTTCAATACGAGCGCACTCAGCATCAGGAATATCGTAAACTCTTAAAAGATATTGAGAATATGACGGCAAAACTCAATATCATTAATAAATACTTTGATTATTTAAATAAATCCGACAGAATGTTACACCAATTAATTGAGATTGGGCGAATTCATCTCCCCGGCGATCAGCTCGATAAATTTGAGCATGCGTTTAATATTTTGTCAGGAGTAGGGGTCGAAGTCTTTGATAATGCGTCACTCTTAAATCATGAGCTTGTTGCGCTCTCGCAAGATTTTGAGAAGTACAGTAATATCATCAAAAGTGTTGAAGAATATAATGCGGAATTATTAGGGCTCGCGAAAGCACTCAACGAGGCGGT
>JAAZCI010000023.1 GCA_012513365.1 Lysobacteraceae bacterium | reverse complement strand
GTACTTCACAGAGCTAAGTCCTTTTTAGATTTATCTTATTATTCTGTTATTATAGTAATCAATGTATTATAATATCACGTACTTTAACCTGATAAGTTATAAGATACATCATCTCCATAAAATATATTTATCTCTACACTTAATTTGTTTTATTTTAATAAGCTTTAAACTGATTCATAAACCAACTTGGGGCAGAAAATGTTAATTGATGAGTTAGACGAGCATCATTATTTTCATGTTGAGTTCCACCAACTAGTAAACCAAATAATAATAAATTATCAATTAAACCAAACCTTTGATTTATTATTTGTGAATAGGGTCAACTAACTAAAACAAAACTACATTCTATGTGGGGTAATATAATATTTTTGTGATATAAGTTGTTTATTAGTAAAGAAGATTTAGCAATATCGCTAAATTTTGTTTCATAGCAGGTGGCGTTAACCAAAACATCTGCGTTCTTTTTTTTATCAGCAGTTATCGAAAAACTTCTCTGTTTTTTTACATTTATCGAGTAGCTAGAAGACAGGGTAATTACTCCTGTCTTCTTTGCTCTCACAGAACCGTACTTACGTTTTCCGTATACGGCTCATGAACTTACTATCAACCCTTATATTTGGTCGACAAAAGCCCCACTTCATAATTTTCTAGATTTATTAGTCCAAGGTCGTAGAAGTATTGGTTCGGCATTAGTACATGGATTATTTGAACCGTAGAGTTCTTCCATTTTGTAACTGCCATTCTTTCCCCATTACCTTCTTTAAAACCTTGCCTTCGCATTTCCTTATGCATTGCTTTCCAGCTTTTCCATTGACTCATCCGTTTCATTCTCAAGCGTCTGCGTATCCAAGCCATTTCTCTTTTGACTAGAGTCTTGATATTGGCGACACAGTAGTAATTTATCCAGCCACGTAAGTAACTATTTAAAATCCCTATCGTTTTAATTAAAGGAACTCCATTATTACGTTTTGTGATTTCGCGCACTTTATCCTTGAAACGTTTTATGTTCTTTGGGTCAACGCGCGTAAATTTGGGATACATTACCACACCTAAAAATGCTACTCCTTCTCTGTATGATGTCAGTTTCGTTTTCTCCTTGTTGACAGTTAACTTTAGCTCATCTTCCAGGATAAATGTTGCTAATGCCTTTAAATTTCCTGCATCGCGTTTTGTTTTCGCGAATATCAGAATATCATCGGCATAGCGAACTATACGAATCTTCTGTGCCATCATCTTTTGATCGAATATATTTAAGTAGATATTACTTAGAAGTGGTGATATTACTCCACCTTGTGGTGAGCCTATTTCACTACTTTCAAAGACACCATCTTTCATTACACCCGATTTAAGAAATTGTTGAATCAAATTTAGCACACTGCCATCACTAATCGTTTTGGAGATTTCATCCATCATGATTTGATGGTCTAGTGTATCAAAGCACTTACTAAGGTCCATATCTACGACATGGCTCAAGCCATGCTTTAGAAATAGCTCTGCTTTTGCTAATGCCATATGTTGCGATTTATCTGGTCGATAACCATAGCTTGATGGATGAAATCGTGAATCAAAAATTGGTTGTAAAATATTAACCAACGCTTGTTGGACCACTCTGTCTTTTACTATTGGTATTCCTAAAAGGCGAACACCACCATCAGGCTTATCAATCTCAACACGCTTTACTGGACTTGCCTTGTATGAGTGAGTTGAAAGTGCTTGATAAAGAAACTCAACATTCTCTTCTAAGCTTTCCATGTAAGCTTCAACCGTCTCCCCATCTATTCCAGGGGCTCCCTGGTTTCTTCTTACTTGTTTACTAGCCCTAATGAGATTATCTTTCTGATAGACTTTGTCTATGAGGCTGTACCATTTCTTCATCTTTTCACTTCCTCTCTTGTATGATATTCTGTTATAAATTCTAGTCTTCTATTTGTTCTTG
>JAAZCI010000201.1 GCA_012513365.1 Lysobacteraceae bacterium | reverse complement strand
CCGATAGCCACCGCGTTTCCAATCAATTAATTGATGCGCAAAAAACAATTAGTGATCTGTTAACCGATACTAGCATTCAGCATGAGTCGTTGTCAGATGCGGTGATGGCGCATGAATCTTTTGCTGAAACATTAGCCAAAACGCTGGAAAAGGCGGAGAGTGAGCGGACGCAGTTTGATCACGAAAAATCGAGCTTGATGGAGAAAAAGCATCAGCTCGATCAAATTCAGCGAGAAAAAGCTCACGTTGAAGCGGGAATTAAACGGGCTGAAACGGAGCTTCAATCGATCCATCAGCGGGTATCGGAAACCGATATTCGGAGCGATTATGATGACAAGATTGAAGAGAAGGAAGCGAGCTTAATTTTAGCGGAAGAATCCTTTATGGCGCTCACAGAGCGATTGGACGCTGACCGAATTGCCCTTGAAGAAAAGCGCGAGGGGATTAAAGCTGATGAAGCGGCCAAAGAAGCTTCAGAAAAGGCCCTTGAGAGTGCGAAAAATGCGCTCCAAGGCTTGATGATTAAAGAGGCGGAGCTTAAAACACAGCACGAGATGGTGGAAGCGAGCTGGTGTGAATTAAATGATAATCTCACCGATGAGGAGCGCGCGCTTTTAGATGTAGAGCATGAATCGCTCACAGAAACGGAGCTTAAAAAGGCGCTCACCTCAGTGCGTGAGGCGCTTAATAAAATTGGCGCCGTAAACCTTGTGGCGATTGAAGAGAGTAAGACGCTTCGCGAGCGGAAAACCTATCTCGATGCTCAGGATGAGGATTTAAATCGGGCGCTCACCACCCTTGAAAATGCGATTAAACAGATCGATAAGGAGACGCGCGAGCGCTTTATGGAGACCTTTAATCAGGTGAGTAAAGATTTCTCAACCCTCTTTCCGCGCCTATTTGGTGGGGGGAAAGCCTATCTTCAGCTCACCGATGATGATGCGCTCACAAGTGGTGTCAATATTATTGCCCATCCGCCGGGTAAAAAACCGGGTACGATTCACCTGCTGTCCGGTGGGGAAAAAGCGATGACGGCGATGGCGCTAGTCTTTGCGATTTTTAATCTCAATCCCGCGCCTTTCTGTATGCTCGATGAGGTGGATGCACCGCTTGATGAGGCGAATGTCGGCCGTCTTGGCGATCTTTTAAATGAGATGAGTGAAAAGGTTCAATTTATCTTTATTACCCACAATAAAGCGACGATGAGTATTTCCGATTCCTTAATCGGGGTCACCATGAGTGAGCCGGGCGTGTCGCGCATTGTGTCGGTTAATCTTGCCGAAGCGCTCGAATATTCTGAATCAGCGTGATTTAATAGAGAGAAAAAAGGGAGAAATAAGACCATGAAAGCATTAATTCAGCGGGTTAAATATGCCAATGTGGTGGTCGATGGTAAAACCATTGGTGCCATTGATGAGGGGATTTTAGCGCTGATTGGCGTTGAAAAGGGCGATGATGAGGCGAAAGCGGATAAGCTATTACATCGTCTTCTCAATTACCGTATTTTCTCTGATGATGAGGGGAAAATGAATCGCTCGCTCATTGATATTGAGGGCGGTCTGTTGCTCGTATCGCAATTTACTCTCGCCGCTGAAACTCATAAGGGATTACGTCCCGGATTTTCAACGGCAGCGCCACCAGCAGAAGGGGAGCGCCTCTTTAACTATCTCGTTAAAAATGCGAAAGCAGGGCACAAAAACATTGAAACCGGTGAGTTTGGCGCAGATATGAAGGTATCACTCTTAAATGATGGGCCGGTAACCTTTATGCTTGAGGTATAAAGAGATAGGCAAGCAGCCCAAAGAGAAGAAAGAGCAGTAAAATCCCAGCCCATTCAAACGGTGAGCTGGGTTTTTTATGGATCTCAGAAAGCTCGCAGAGTTTTCCGCTACAGGCTTTCTCGGATGATTGAGCGGGTTGGGATTGATCCTTGTGATTATCTAGATTGATCATAATGGTGCGATAATGGAGATGGATCGTTCCTAAACCACATGCGGTTCGCTCGGATTGGTGAGTGCATTACGAATGAGCCGCGCAAAGGGTATGATCTCACTTGCGGTTAATCCAATTGGTCCGATGCCTTTAGATACAATAATATCTGCCGCTTTCCCGTGAATCCAAGCCGCCGCAGGTACCGCTTCTAAAGGGGGAACCCCTTGGACTAAAAGAGAGCCAATAATTCCTGCTAGTACATCGCCCGTTCCCGCTGTTGCAAGTCCTGCGTTGCCACTTGGATTTTGCCAAATGATCTTATCTTGATAAGCAATGAGAGTTTTTGGGCCTTTTAACACAACGATAGCGCGGTAGGTTTTCGCAAGTTGAAGCGCGGCCGTCTCTCGGTCTGCCTGTACAATTTCGGTAGTACTGCTCAGAAGCTGCGCTGCTTCTTTTGGATGAGGCGTTAGAATCGTCATTCCTTCTTCACGCGGCACCCATTGGCGGCGATTAATGAGATTGAGCGCGTCGGCATCAAGGACAATCGGCACATTATTATGAAAAAGCACCTGTTGTAAAATTCGGCGCGCTTCAGCGCATTGACTAAGGCCAGGGCCGACAATCCATGCATTCATGCTATCGCGAAATTCTACAATAAGCTCTTTTGCCGTATAGAGCATCAGCTCCGGCATTGAGGCAATATAAGGCATGGGCAAGGTGTCTTGATTAAAGCCGATAAAAACCTTGCCAGCTCCTAATTTAAGGGCGGCCATACTGGCTAAAATAGGCGCGCCCGTCATGCCACTACCGCCCCCCAAAACGCCAATTGAGCCATGGGTTCCTTTATGG
>JAAZCI010000200.1 GCA_012513365.1 Lysobacteraceae bacterium | reverse complement strand
TTTTCGAGCTCGGCGAGGCGCTTAACCCCGGTCGATTCATTGAACCATAAGTTATTGATGAGCAAGCCGAGTACCAAGAGAAGTACCGCGGAGAGCAGTTGCATTAAATTCATAATTCCTCATTCCCCGATATACGAAGCGTCTTAAATTTGCGATAATGTTACCTTTATATATTTATTGTACAACATTATAAAACATATGAAAGATAGTATAATTGCAAAATTAGATGAATTGACTGAGCGCCATCACGAGGTTGCGATATTGTTATCCGATCCTGAAGTGATTGGCGATAACGATCGTTTCCGTACACTCTCGCAGGAGTATGCTCAGCTCTCGCCCGTTGTCGAAGAATTTGACGCGTGGAAAGAGAATGAGAGTGCATTAAGTGATGTGTTTGAGCTTCTCGAAAGTTCTGATCCTGAAATGAAGGCACTTGCCCAGGAAGAGCTTCCGATTTTGGAAGAGAAGCGCGAAGAGCTTAGCCACTCTTTGAGCATTTTACTGCTTCCAACGGATCCTCACGATAATAACAATATCTTCTTAGAAGTGCGCGCCGGAACCGGTGGTGACGAAGCGGCGATTTTTGCCGGCGATCTTTTGCGTATGTATATGCGCTATGCCGAAAATAAAGGCTGGGGCGTTGAGATTATTAGTGAACATGAAGGTGAGCACGGCGGTTACCGCGAGGTGATTGCGCTGATTAGCGGGCACGGGGCGTATTCGCGTCTTAAGTTCGAATCGGGCGCTCACAGGGTTCAACGGGTGCCTGAAACGGAATCGCAAGGGCGCGTTCATACCTCGCCGGCAACGGTGGCGATTTTGCCAGAAATTCCGGAAACGGAGATGGTTGATATCAATCCTGCCGATCTAAAAGTCGATACCTTTAGAGCCTCGGGCGCTGGGGGTCAGCACGTTAACAAAACGGACTCGGCGATTCGAATTACGCATCTTCCCACCGGCGTTGTGGTTGAGTGTCAAGATGAGCGTTCTCAGCATAAAAACCGCGCGAAAGCGATGAGCCTGCTTGCATCACGACTTTTAGAGGCCGAGCGTGAGCGTGAAGCCCGTGAGATGAGTGAATCTCGTCGTAATCTTGTGGGATCAGGCGACCGTTCTGAACGAATTCGTACCTACAACTATCCGCAAGGGCGCATTACCGATCACCGCATCAATTTGACGCTCTATAAGCTTGAAGAGATCATTAACGGCGATCTTGATCAGGTGATTGCACCGCTCATTCATGAGCATCAGGCGGACCTGCTTGCCGAGCTTGGGGATAATCACTAAACTGTTAGATGTATATAAATGAGCGTTAGCAAAGGAGCTGTGATGACGGACGCGATGATACCTTTGGATATTCGATTACTGGCCACCACGGATCTTCATGCTCATTTAATGAATTTTGATTACTACCGCGATGAGACCGTGCCCAATTTTGGCCTCGTGGCTCTCGCGGATGTGATTGAAGCGGCGCGTTCTGAAGTGCCGAACACCTTTTTATTTGATAATGGCGATCTCATTCAAGGCAATCCCCTTGGGGATTATATGCGAGATTATGCCTTAGAAACGGGCCATCCTGTCTATCTTTTGATGAACCAACTCGGCTACGATGCGGCAACGCTCGGCAATCACGAGTTTAATTTTGGCCTCCCTTTTTTAAAAACGATTCTCCCGCAGGCGAATTTCCCCTATCTTTGCGCCAATTTAGTCAATCATAAGGGCGTGCCGTGGATTACCCCTTATACGATTTTAGAGCGTAATTGCACTGATCGAAAGGGTAACTCTCATCCGATAAATATCGGCGTGATCGGCGTTCTGCCACCACAAATTACCAAATGGGATAAAAATCATTTTGATGAATATTCCGGAAGTGATGCCGGTGAAAAGCTCACCACGATCGATATTATCGCCGCCGTTCAGCGTTATCTGCCGGAGCTAAAAGCAAAAGGGGCGGACATCATTATGGTGCTCGCGCATACGGGCTACGATACCGATCCTTATGAGGTGGACAAAGAAAATTGCGCCTATCATCTAACGACGCTTGAGGGGATTGATGTGGTGATCGCCGGGCATAATCATCGCCGTTTTCCCTCCCATGATTTTGAAACGCCGCACTATCGCGCCCACGGATTTGATCTTGAGCGCGGACTGATTAATGGCACAGCTTCGGTGATGGCGGGCAGTTGGAGCCGATATTTAGGCGTGATTGATCTGACGCTGACCCCACGACAGCAGCCGACTGAATCGGGCTCTCGTTGGCTCATTACAGAGAAAAAGGCAGCGCTTTGGCATTTAGATGAGGTGCGCGATCCGGACAAGCCGATCAATCCCCGCTATCTTGAGGTTTTATCCGGTGCTCATGAAGCAGCCCGAGATATTATGAACGTGCCAATTGGGGAAGCGACAAGCCACTATTTTAGTTATTTAACGCTCTTACAAGATGATAGCTGCGTACAGATTGTAGCTGATGCGCAGATTTACGCGGCGAAAGCGCGCCTTGCGCCTGAATATCAGAATCTACCGATGATCTCTGCCGTTCCACTCTTTAAAGTTGGCAGCCGGAAAGATGATCCCACCTATTTTACTGAGATTCCGCAAGGCCCCATCAGTTTTAAAGACATTGCCGATCTCTATGTCTATCCCAATCAATTGGTGGTGCTTAAATTATCGGGCAAAAATCTGCGTGAATGGCTCGAATGTTGCGTCAGTATTTATCACACGCTAACCCCCAATCAAGCAGGGCAAGAGCTCATCAATTGGGAAGAATATCGCTCCTATAATGTGGATATTATGAAGGGCGTTGAGTATCACGTCGATCTCTCCGCGCCGCCGCGTTACGATGGAGATCTTAAATTTATCAACGCAGAAGCGCACCGAATTTCCGATCTCACCTATGAAGGAAAACCGGTTACCGATGAGATGGAATTTATGCTCGCCACCAATAGTTACCGCGCGCTGGTTGACCGTTTCCCCGGAGCAGGAAAAGAAAATGCGGTGCTCATTACCACCATTGAAATCCCCGATGTGATCCGCCAATTTATTGAGCATGAGATCGCTGAAACAGGGGTGGTTGAAACGATCGTTGCGAAAAACTGGCACTTTGATCTGACAAAACTCGGCAACATTAGCGCCGTGATGGAGACGAGCAATCATCCGCGCGTCCATGATTATATTGCAGAAGAGGCGATCTATCCGGCAACGCATGTGGGCGTTGATCCGGAAGGCTTTAATCTCTTTGAGTTTACGCTCGATCCGGGTAATTAACGCCGTTAAACGCCAATCCGACGCACTTATCTTTTAATTGAAAATAAAAATAAAACATTGATTAGAAAGATGTAACAAAAATGCGCTATGCTGAAGGTATCCCTATAATAAACACGAAGGAGACCTGTATGAGATTTACCGATAAAGTAGCGATTGTCACCGGTGGTGCGAGCGGCATTGGCGAAGCAACGGCGCTTGAGTTTGCCAAAGAGGGCGCAAAAGTGGTGGTAGCGGACTTTTCAGAGCGTGGCAAAGAGGTGGTGAGCGCCATTGAAAAAGCCGGCGGAACAGCGCATTTCATTAAAGTCGATGTGGCGAGCGAAGCCGATACAAAACGCATGGTCGACGAAACGCTTAGCACCTACGGGCGCATCGATATTCTCTTTGCGAACGCGGGCATTGCGCGGGATAATCACTTAACTGAACTCTCGCTTGATGCGTGGCAAAAAACCATTGATATCAATCTAACCGGCGTTTTTCTCTCTAATAAATATGTGTTGCCGGTGATGCTTAAGCAGGGCGGCGGCGTTGTGGTGAATTGTGGCTCGATCCATAGTCATGTTGGGCGCACGGGGTTGACGGCTTATTCCGCAGCAAAAGGGGGCGTAAAACTCTTAACGCAGACCCTTGCGATCGATTATGCCAAGGATAATATTCGCATTAATGCGGTCTGTCCGGCCTATATTGATACGCCGCTTCTCGATGTATTTGATGATGCATTTAAAAATGAGCTGATTTCGCTGCATCCCCAAGGCCGTTTAGGTAGACCTGAAGAGGTGGCGCGTGCAGTTCTGTTCCTTGCGAGCGATGATGCCTCATTTGTTAATGGTAGCAGTTTAATGGTTGATGGCGGTTATACTGCGCCGTAGAAGGTCGCGTAGAGAGTCTCAGTTTTATTGATGGATTCTTCAAAAATAAAAAACGGTAGTGAGTGATTCGCTACCGTTTTTTAATGCCATATAATTAGCGCTGCATTAGACTATATTGATAATGCATATTGAGCTCTTTGCCGAGTTTTTCCACCGTTTTCTTGCGCGATTCAGAGAGAGACTCCCCTTTTAAAGTGCAGTAATCGGGATAGGCTCTAAATTTTTGCGCATGCTCGACAAAATTACGTAAAAAGCCAATCGCTTCCTTATCATCGGTAACCGATTTGGAATCATCTAAAATAATGGGCGTGACTTCGGCGTGGGATCGTCCGTTTAAAAGGCCAATCAACGCCACCATCCGCATCATCAGCGCGATGATCGCTTCATTATTAATACAGAAAATCTCTTTACTCTGCAATTTATTGAGCAGATGATTGCCATAAAACTTAAAGGAGTTGGTGAGCCCACCTAAAATCGCCCCCGTTGCGGTTGCGGCACCTAAGGTGGTAAAGCCTGCGAGTGCATCAACGCCTGCGAAAATCCCAGCTCCCACCGTCGCCCCTTTTCCAAAATGGACGGAGAAATCCCAGAGCTGATCCCCGGCTAAAAAGTCCGGATCGTAGCGAGTCTGCTCAATATCAAGCGCGAGATATTCCACATCATCTTTGTTAAAACGATAGAGCGCAAGTAGCGCCTTAATAGTGCGAGCTTCAAGCTCAGTCACATCATTGGCAAGCCGCTCCATCACCTTTTTCTCAGCACTGTTTTCTTTAAAAGTGACCTGATAGGTTAATAGATTGATAAAGAAGTCAGCAAGGAGTTCCATACTCCGCTCAAAGAGACGAATTTGTTCTTTCTCTTCAGCATCAATAATCGCGCGCATCGCCTGATATTGCTCGGGAAACATAATGGCGATCTGCTCGTAGATCCGGCGTTTTTGTGGCGGCGCAATGGTATCGTACTCAAGATAATGATGAATGCCGTGCGCCTTTAAGTTCTCTTTCCACTCATCGATATACTCCCCTTGTTGCAAGAAATTTAAGATCGGGAGCATCGGTTTGTGGGTTTGTAAAATCAGCGTTAACTCATCGTTAAATTTGGGCAGAAACGGGAGGCGCGTATCGATCACATAGACCATAAGATCCGATTTGAGAATCTGTTTAAGTACCTTAATTTCTTGATCAAAATCGAGCTGATAGCGCGGGTTTTCAATAAACGCTTCCAAGCGTGCGAGTTCATCTCGTTTTGATTGGAGCGGTTTAGAATCATCTAAAATCTCCAAAATCCCCATGGCATCTTCAAGGCCGGGCGTGTCGATATATTCAAAGGAGAGTGCCTCGTAGCTGAGTGATACCGAGCTCACATCGATCGTGGTGGACGCTTCATCGCGTACCTCGCCAAAGTTTCGTTCTCGCGCAAGGTTACGAATGAGTGAGGTTTTGCCGGTGTTGGTATGGCCGACAATGGCTAACCGCATCGATTTCATGAATTCTCCTTCGGATTAAATGTCGCTAGATCATTATAGAGGAGTTCGCGATCGCCTAAAAGGGGCGTGAGTTTTTGGTGCCATTCCGCAAAACGGCTCTCATCGGGATTTTGGCAAATGCAGTAGAGATTAGCCGTTTTAGTATGATTTAACAGGCGGGTAATGCGCCGTAAAATACCCCGATCGGGGGTGTGCGACGCATCAATAAAGAGATCAAGCGTTTCAAGGGGCGCGTTTTGAATCTGCGCTTCAAAGGCTTTAAAGGTTTCCAGCGTATTGAGATATTGAATGCGGGGATCGATCGTCCACGTTTCATCCATATCAAGGGCAATCGCGGCATATCCGCTCCCTTTACGCAATTCCCGAGTCTTCTTCTCATCCCGGCTCACCACCGGTTTTGCCGGCGCTTTTTCGAGCGTTTTAATGTGGGAGATCGGTGTTTGTGCCTGAATTCGTTTCTCTTCATGAAGCGCGGAATTTAAGGCGCGTTTAAAGCGAATGTAATGATAGATCGCAAACAGTGCGCGCGGTAAAATCCCGTATACAGCAATAATTTTCAGCACCCAGCGAGCCCAAAAGGCAGTAAGCTCTGCCGGCATGGTTTGATTAAGGCTCTCGGTAATGAGCGTTTCGGTGATGGGCATAGCGCCAAAGGGTTTGCCGATTAGCGCGGGCAGGGCATCAATCCCGATTAAAAGCGAATGATAGAGCGGCGCATCGGTGGGAAATAGGGTGCTGCTTAAGACAAAAGGGTAGGCTTTGAGCGAAAATTGAAGTGCAAAACTTAAGAGCGTTGCGGTAAAAATGACGCTCCAAGAGAGATGGGCGATAAAACTAAAAAAGTACCGGAAATGACGATGCTGATCGATGAGCGCTCCGCCTTGATCGAGCATCCCATTTTGAGAAGAGGCGGTTTCAGCCACCTTTTTTTGGCGACGGTTCCACAGAATCGTTGCGATATTGGTAAAGAGTTTCGCGAGTAGGGATACGCCGCCAAAGAGGGTAAATCCTAAAAAGAGGAGCGAGGGCAGAATCAGCAGGCTCACTAAATAGAGTGGCTGAATCGGACTTTGCAGGAGCGAGCGGCTTCCCAAAAAGGTGATCGCCATTAAAAAAAGAACCCAAACGCCGATTAGTACCGGGATTTGGGTCTTCATAAATTGGTTGAGGGTGGTGTTTGAATCAATCTTTGCCATCGGTATCAGTGGTAATAATTTTAAAACGGAGTGCGTTTAGGTCAACGCCGGTGATCTCAATCTCTGTGCCGATTTCGCAATCATCGCCCATAATGGTCCAGTTGCTATCGCCGATATTGAGGCGGCCAATGCCGTTTACAATCGGGGTTTCGGTCTTAAAGCGCAGCCCAATATATTCAGAGCCGCGAACCGTATTGAGTACCCCTGATTTTACCACTTGTCCCTCTTTACGGTAGACTTTTACGCCGATCATTGTTGAGATGAGCGACAAAATGCCAAACAGCGCGATCTGCCAAGCAAGTCCCATGGGAATTAAAAAGGTGATTGCACCCATCACAAGCGCCGCAACGCCAAACCAGATGACGTAAACGCCCGGAATTAACAGCTCAGCGCTCACTAAAAAAATGCCGAGAATAAACCAATTGACGTAATCTGCTGCAAGTTTAAAGAGTTCCATGGAGATCCTTATCCGGTGACGGGGTAAAAAGAGAGACTTGAGCGCCCGATCGTTCAAAGACGAGCCATCGAGCGCTCAGATGAATGGATTACGGCGCGATTATTTTGATTGGGATTGGCCGCTATTTTTAAGCAATTCTGCCATGCCCGCAAGTGAGCCGACCATGCCTGAGGCTTCCATCGGCATCATAATAATCTTATCGTTTTTGCTCTCAGCGATGTTGCCAAATGCTTCAATGTATTTTTGCGCAACGAAGTAGTTGATCGCCTGCACATCCCCTTCGCGAATCGCTTGAGAGACCACATAGGTGGCTTTTGCTTCCGCTTCCGCTAAACGTTCGCGCGCTTCCGCTTCTAGGATTGCCGATTGTTTTTCCCCTTCCGCTTCTAAAATGCGCGATTGTTTTTCCCCTTCCGCTCTTAGGATTTGCGCTTCACGAATCCCTTGCGCTTCTAAGATGGACGCACGTTTCTCACGTTCGGCTTTCATCTGTTTTGCCATAGAATCGACAAGGTCACGGGGTGGCGCGATATCCTTAATTTCGATACGGGTCACTTTAACGCCCCAAGGCGCGGTTGCGTGGTCCACTACTGATAGAAGTTTTGCGTTGATATCATCCCGTTTTGAGAGCAGTTCATCAAGATCCATTCCTCCCATTACGGTACGAATATTGGTCATGGTGAGATTTAATACCGAGAGCGTTAAATCGGTGACTGCATAGGCCGCGCGCGCCGCATCGTTAATCTGGAAGAAGACCACACCATCCACGCGCACCATGGCGTTATCTTTGGTGATCACCTCTTGTGAAGGAACGTCCATCACCTGTTCCATCATGTTGATTTTTTTACCGATGCGCTCGAAGAAAGGCACGATAAATGAGATGCCCGGTGTGAGGGTCTGTTTATAGCGCCCGAAGCGCTCAACTGTAAATTCTTGCCCTTGGGGAACCATTTTGATTCCAGAGCTGACAAAAATGACGATACCGACTAAAAGAATTAAGACAAACGACATGCGCGCCCCTTGTTTGGTTGTGATAAGCGTTAAAAAATTACGAATGAACGTAGGAATAGTATCTAATTTACCTAACTGATTATCTTAGCGTTAAATGAGTGAAAAATCTATCGATGAAACACGTGGATATAAAAAAAATCGCCCGATTATGAGCGATTTTTAAGCATTTGAATGGATGGGGAATTTAAGATCCCATTTAGATCACATTAGGCGCTAAATGAGTTGCCACAGCCACAGGTTGTCGTTGCGTTCGGGTTACGAATCACAAATTGCTCACCGGTTAAATCTTTTACATAATCGATCTCAGCGCCTGCTAAATATTGGAAGCTTAATGGATCGACGAGTAGGGTAACGCCCTGTTTAACAATCTCGGTATCGCCCTCTTCCACAACGTTTGCAAAGCGAAAACCGTATTGGAATCCTGAGCAACCGCCGCCTTGAATATAGACGCGAAGCATTAAGTTATCCACATCTTCTTCATCAATGAGGCTTTTCACTTTTAACGCCGCCGCATCGGTGAAGATGATCGGATCGTTCATTTCAGTACTCATATTATTTCTCCTTAAATAAATAATGCTCACTATCACAGAGTAGTATAGTCCCAATTTCGGGGTCTACGTTTAATTCTTTAATAGCAAGCATTATGGTGTTTTTAGATGAAAGCGGGAAAACCCGAGGCTCTATTTCTCAGCTTTCTCTTCTTTTTCCAATACAGCAATGTTGAGCTCTTTGAGCTGACGATCCCCAATTGCGGCAGGTGCGTCCGTTAAGAGACACGCTGCGGATTGTGTTTTAGGGAAAGCCATCACATCACGGATGGAGCTTGCGCCCGCCATCAGCATGATTAAACGGTCAAGACCGAATGCGATACCGCCGTGAGGAGGTGCTCCGTATTTAAGCGCATCGAGTAGGAAGCCAAATTTCTCTTCCGCTTCTTCTTTTGAGATGCCTAAAAGCTCAAATACTTTCGCTTGCATGTCCGGTTTGTAGATACGAATCGATCCACCGCCAAGCTCGGTTCCGTTAAGGACCATGTCATACGCGTTAGCCAGTGAATTTTCAGGATCGGTCAATGATTCAATGCCGGTTTTTGGCGAGGTGAAGGGGTGATGAACCGCCACATAGCGTTTCTCATCTTCATCATACTCAAACATCGGGAAGTCGATTACCCATAAAGGCGCCCACTGACAGGTTAACATATCGAGATCTTTACCGATTTTAACGCGAAGTGCGCCGATAGCATCATTAACAACGGTTGCTTTGTCCGCACCGAAGAAGATGATGTCGTTATCGTTTGCATTTACGGCGTCTAAAAGCGCGGTAAGCGTTGCATCGTCTAAGAATTTAACGATGGGCGATTGGAGGCCTTCACGACCGGCTTTCGCATCATTTACGCGAATGTAGGCAAGGCCTTTCGCACCGTAACGGCTAACAAATTCCGTATATTCGTCGATGTTTTTACGGGTGAATTTATCCGATGAATTTGGAATGTTGAGCGCTACAACGCGGCCTTTTTCCATATTCGCGGCATCTTTAAAGACTTTAAATTCTGCCGACTTCATCAATTCAGTAACATCGGTAAACTCAAGCGGGATACGAAGGTCAGGCTTATCTGACCCGAAACGGCCCATCGCTTCTGCGTAGGTCATTTGTGGGAATTCTGCGGTAAGTTCAACGCCGATCGATTCTTTAAAGATATGACGAATCATATTTTCAGCAATCTCACGGATCTCTTCGGCGCTTAAAAATGAGGTTTCTACGTCGAGCTGAGTAAATTCAGGCTGACGGTCGGCACGTAAATCTTCGTCACGGAAGCAACGAACGATCTGATAATAACGGTCAAAGCCGCTCATCATTAAGAGCTGTTTGAAGAGCTGCGGGCTTTGTGGCAACGCGAAAAATTCCCCTTGATGGGTTCTTGAAGGCACTACGTAGTCGCGCGCGCCTTCGGGCGTTGCTTTGGTTAAAAATGGGGTTTCGATATCTAAAAAGCCCTTGTTTTCCATAAATTCACGGATTAAACGGGTCACTTTAGAGCGTAAAATCAGACGATTTTGCATCTTCGGATTACGCAGATCGAGATAGCGATATTTTAAGCGAACTTCTTCTGAGGTCGTGTCATCACCCAGTTGGAAGGGGAGCGCTTCGGCACGGTTTAAAATCTTACAGCGGTTGGCAACCACTTCGATTTTACCCGATACGATGTTTGGATTGATCATATCATCGGGGCGAAGTACCACTTCACCTTCGATTTGAACAACGCATTCATTACGGATCGTTTCAGCTTCAGCAAAGTCTGGGCTTTCAGGATTGATCACCACCTGAACGATGCCTTCACGGTCGCGCAGGTCAATAAAGATAACGCCACCATGGTCACGGCGACGATGAACCCAACCCGCGAGGGTTACGCTCTCTCCGACTAGTTCTTCACTAACTAATCCACAATAATGAGTTCGCATATTTACTAATTCCTTAAATCACTTTGTCTTTGTACATGTACGATTGATTCTATCTGAGGCCGCTAAAATGGGCTAATCAGATGAGGCAAGATTTTTCTTCGATCCGCTCTTAAAGTCGGTCTCATACCAGCCATCGCCTTTTAAACGAAAGGAGGCTGCCGAGATCAATTTTTTAAGGGCAGGTTTCTGACATTGAGGGCATTTCACTAACGGATCATCTGACATCTTTTGCAAAGCTTCAAGCTCATGATTGCACTCTTCACAACGATAAGCATAAATCGGCATAGCAATTACCTCTAATTTATCTAAATATTATTAAACGAAAGAGATAAATTATATGATATTTTTGGAAAAATTTCAGCTTATTGTCGGGAGGCGGTGGCGCAAAATTGAGCCTCGCCGTATGATGATAGGGCATTTGATTTGATCTTAATCAATATATAAAATAATATAATGTTTTTAGAGGAGGATAAAATGGCTTGGATTCAAGGTCGTTTACGCGTGGATTTTGAGGGATATGGCAGAGAGATTGCCTTTGATCATCGTCAGGGTGATCCGCAAAAACCGGCACTACTGTGGCTTAATGGCTATCGTTCCAATAAATCGGGCGAAAAAGTGGTGCACCTTAAAGCGTGGGCGGATGCGAATAATTACGAGATGCTCGCCTTTGATAATTCAGGGCTTGGTGAGAGCGGCGGTACTTTTCCAGAAGGGCGCTTAGGCCAGTGGCTTGAAGAGGCGTTTGAGGTGGTACAGATGATCGAGAACACTCGGCGTGAAGTGATCATTGTCGGCTCTTCGATGGGCGGTTGGATTACTCTATTGCTCGTCAATCTCTTGCGCGAGCGTAACAGCGATATTACCCCCGTTGGCCTCATGCTGATGGCGCCGGCGGTGGATTATACGGAAAACATTGTAATGACGCGGTTAAATGACGAGCAGAAAAACGATCTTGCAACGAAAGGCGTCGTGCGTTTGCCGTCGATCTATGAAGCTGATGGTTATCCCATTTATGCCGCTTACTTAGAAGAGGCGAAACAGCATCTCTATTTCCCCCTAAACATGCGGGTCGATCTACCGATGACGATTGTCCACGGTACCGATGATGCGGCGATTCCCTTTAGCTGGGGCGAAAAGCTTTACCGTGAATGTGGGCGAGAGGATAGCGTGCTCGTTCCGGTGGAAGGGGGCGATCATCGTCTCTCAAAACCTGAGAATTTAGTGGTGATGATCGATGAGCTCGAAGGACTCATTGCCCGAATTAACGGATAGTTTTTATTAAAAATTGTCTCAATGAGCGCTTAACGCTAAGCGCTTTTACATAACCATGATGGACGAGGATAAAACGTGATACTTGAATATTTGATCTTTTTGGGGCTTGGTTGTATCACCGGGGTGATCGCAGGGCTCTTAGGCGTTGGCGGTGGAACCATTGTGGTGCCGACCATGATCTACTTTTTAACCGCTTACGGCGCAGAGAGCGATCTCATTATGAAGATGGCGCTCGGCACCTCTTTTGCCACGATTGTGGTCACCAGTTTGTCGTCGGTGGTGGCGCACAATAAAAAGGGCTCGGTGATGTGGCGATTGGTCTTTTTTATGGGGATTGGTTCGGCGATTGGCGTTGGGCTTGGCGGCGCGATCGTCAGTAAACTCTCCAATACCACCCTTCAAGTAATCTTCTGTATCTTCCTTGCCTACACCATCACCAATATGATCTTTACCGCCTCAAAACCGGAAGCTGCAGAGCCAATCCAATTGGGTCCTGGACCTTATACCGGTATGGGCGCGCTGATTGGATTTGTCGCAAGTTTTGTCGGGATTGGTGGCGGCGTCTTAACGGTGCCGATTTTAAGTAAAGTGGGTCATAAAATGAAAAACGCCATCGGTTCATCGTCCGCTCTTGGCGCAATTTTAGCTTTCTTTGGCGCGCTAGCGGCGATCGCAAATGGCTGGGGAGAATCAAACTTACCGGATGGCTCCTTTGGCTATGTCTATCTCCCGGCATTTATTGGATTATCCCTCTCAAGCATCGTCTTTGCACCGCTTGGCGCGAAGCTGGTGTACATTTTACCGGTGAAGCGCATTCGCCAGATTTTTGCGATTTTTCTCACCATCATCCTTATTAACTTCCTCTATAAGATGTATACTGGTTAGCTCATAAATAGGTTGTTTAGAGCAAAAAAAGTAAAGGATAGAGTTAGTTAGTTTATGGCGAAAACATTTCTAGTAGTCGATGGGTCCAATTTTCTGTTTCGTGCATTTCATGCGTTGCCTCCGTTAAAAAGTCCAGATGGACGACCTACCGGAGCGATTCGTGGCGTGATTACGATGTTTAATCGTCTCTTAAATGAGTTCAATCCCGATTATTTGGCGGTGGTCTTTGACGCAAAAGGGAAAAGTTTCCGCAGCGATCTCTATCCCGATTATAAGGCGCACCGTCCGCCAATGCCTGATGATCTTCGCGAGCAGATTGCGCCACTCTATTCCATTATCGATATGCTCGGATATCCCCGTCTCATCATTGATGGAATTGAAGCCGATGATGTGATCGCAACCTTAGCGGTTCGTGCAAAAACTGAAGGGATTCGTACCATTATTGCCTCAAGCGATAAAGATTTAGCGCAACTTGTGGAAGATGGCGTCATTACCATGTACGACGGCATGAAAAACGAGATGCTCGATCGAGAAACCGTCTTTGAAAAATATGGCGTCTATCCTGAACTGGTACGCGATTATTTAAGTCTGATGGGCGATAAGGCCGATAATATCCCGGGGATTCCTGGTGTGGGCCCGAAAACGGCGGCAAAATGGCTCAATGAGCATGGCTCGCTCGATAATATTATTGCCAATGCCGAGAGTTTTAAAGGAAAAGTGGGTGAACGTCTACGTGAGAATTTAGATCTACTGCCCCTTTCAAAAGAGCTCACAACTCTCTATCTTGAGGCCGATGTGGATCTCACCTTTGAGGATTTAAAACCCAAAGATCGTGAAATTCAGCGCCTAAAAGAGATCTACCCCGAACTTGGGTTTCGTCAGCTTTTAATGGAGCTCGATAATGGCAATGAGGGCGCGACCTTTGCTCCGCCGCCGCAACAGGGCACTCATCAAAATGAGGCGCTCGGGCAAGAGTGGATTAAACCCCGTAAGCCGGACTTTCAATATTATCACCGTATTACCACGGAAAAAGCGCTCCACGAGCTGGTGGAACGTTGCCAAAATGTCTATCGCGTTGCGCTCGATACCGAAACCGATAGCCTCGATTCCATGCAGGCCAATCTCGTTGGAATTTCGATCGCTGTGGCAGCGGGGGAAGCGTTCTATATTCCCTTTAAACATGAAGGGCTCGAAACGGAATTAACGCCGGAAAAAGCGGTGGAAATTTTAACTCCAATGCTTGTGGATAACTCTGTGGAGAAGGTTGGGCAGAACATCAAATTTGATTGGCATGTCCTCGCGCGATATGGCGCTAAAATGGAGGGCATCAAAGATGATACGATGCTTGCGAGCTATATCTTAAATCCCACCAAAAATCGTCACAATATGGATGTGTTGGCGGACCTGTTTTTAGATCATAAAACCACCTCTTTTGAATCGATCGCAGGAAAGGGGAAATCCCAAAAAACTTTCGATGAGATCGATATCGAAACGGCGGAATTTTACGCCTGTGAAGATGCCGATATCACTCTTCAATTGCAGCATGCAATCGTGCCGCAATTAAAATCTTTTGAGAAACAATATAAACTCTACGAAGAGGTGGAAATCCCGCTCCTTCCCGTACTTGCGAAGATGGAGCATCAAGGCATTTTAGTCGATGCGGAACATCTTAAAAATCTGCAAGTTGAGTTTGGCGAAAAGCTCGACGCACTTGAGGCGAAAGCCTTTGAGCTTGCTGGGGAAGAATTTAATTTAGGCTCCTCAAAACAGGTGGGCGAAATCTTATTTGATAAGCTCGGACTTCCGGTATTGCGTAAAACACCAGGTGGTAAACCCTCAACCAATGAAGCGGTCTTAAGTGAACTTGCGCTCGATTATCCGCTCCCTAAATTGATTTTAGAGCATCGTGAGTTTTCAAAACTGAGCTCAACCTATACCGATTCACTCATTGCGCAGATTAATCCCGATACGAAACGGATTCACACCTCGTTTAACCAAGCGTTAACGAGTACCGGTCGCCTCTCATCGAGTGAACCAAATCTGCAAAATATTCCAATTCGCACCGCTGAAGGTCGCCGCATTCGTGAAGCCTTTATTGCGCCGGATGGATTTAAATTGCTCTCGGCGGACTACTCGCAAATCGAGCTTCGTTTGATGGCACATTTCTCTGAAGACGAGACGCTGTTAAATGCGTTCTTAAAAGGGCATGACATTCATAGTTCGACCGCATCAGAGGTATTTAAAACCCCGCTCGATAAGGTGAGCAGTGATGAACGCCGGGCGGCAAAAGCGATCAACTTCGGGCTAATTTACGGCATGGGCGCGTTTGGTTTAGCGCGTCAACTTGGGATTTCTCGCGGTCAAGCGCAGGAATACATTAGCCTCTACTTTAGCCGTTATCCGGGCGTGCTAGCCTATATGGATCGCGCGAAAGAGCAGGCGAAAGATCAAGGTTATGTGGAAACGCTGTTAGGCCGCCGTCTCTATTTACCGGAGATTACCGGCAGTAATGGTGCCGCGCGAGCGGGAGCGGAACGGGTCGCGATCAATGCGCCCCTTCAAGGAACGGCCGCCGATATCATTAAACTTGCGATGCTCAGAGTCGATCAAACCTTAACGGATAATCCCAAGCTAAATGCCAATCTCTTACTTCAAGTGCATGACGAATTGATTTTAGAGGTGAGCGATGGGGATTTACCGCGCGTAACTGAGCTCCTTGAGCGCGACATGACCAAAGTTTTTGAGCTTAAAGTGCCGCTTTTAGTGGATGTAGGTATCGGTAAGAACTGGGATGGCACTGCAAATTGATCTAGGTCTATAATTTTATAATATATGCTATTGAAAATAAACGCTCCGTTGCTATACTTTTTATGTCATTCATTATTTAACAAAGGATAGCAGAGTGGGCAATAGCGATAAGAGTAAGGTAGCCGCAATTTTATTATGTCTCTTTTTAGGCGGTTTAGGCATTCACCGATTTTATGTCGGTAAAATCGGCACTGGAATCTTAATGATTTTAACGCTGGGCGGTTTAGGCATCTGGGCGTTAATCGATTTAGTGATGATCATTGTGGGTAAATTTACCGATAAAGAAGGCCGATTACTCGCCGATTAATTCGATTCTTTAATTAAGTCTTTACTAAACCACTGTAGGGTAACTGCAGTGGTTTTTATTTTGCGTGAGGATTGTTAAATAGACGGCCCTCAAAGCTCTCAATTTCGCCGGTGAGTAGCCGTGTTTGCATAGTGCGACACCAGCTTGCTGAAAGGCCGGCACTTTGGAGAACTAAACGGGTATTGGCTTCATTAAAAGGCTCATTAAATGCGATATCGATGGCGCGTTTGACGGAGAGATTGCTGTTGCGCGAGAGTCTTTCGAGTGGGGCATCTGGCGAAACCACCCCTTCAGAAATGACGCGATAGAGCCAGCCGCAAAAGCCGGTTTGTTGCATCTGCAGTGACAAATCATCAATTTTAAGATGGAAATTGAGTTTATAGCAGGGGGAGCGCGGTTGCGTTACCTGAATGATCGCATTGCCCCAACGGTAGATATCGCCTATAAAGGTATTCGATTCAGTCATGCCGAGCGTGGAGATATTTTCCCCAAAACCGGGTGCGACAAAATAATCGGCAAGAGCGGGATAGGTCGTTTGCCAATAGGTGTAATGCTCGCGCGGATAGTGACACAGCGCTCGATCCGGTCCGCCATGGAAACGTTTTTCAGCCTGCTCATCGCCGACGAGCCCGAGTTTGGTAAGAAAGACCGGCGTTTGAAAGGCCTTTTTGGCAATCGCGCTTGGTTCTGCGCCGGCAAATGGCTGGATTTTTCCTAGATAACTCGTGACCGAAAAGGTAGAGGAATCAGAACAATTGGATAGATCAGGTAGATTGGACAGATTGGATACATTCGACATAAGGCCTCCGGAGATTTAGGATGGTTTGGAATTATTCAAATGACTCAGGGGTTTAGTGTAGCGCACAAAAAAGCGCTAAGCCAAAGACTTAACGCTTTTGAATACATTACTGCTTATTAACGCAATAATCACGGTTGATTAAAAGGGCTGATTAAAGCGTTTTAATCGCAGCGATCATATCGCTCACCACTTTTTGCGCATCGCCATAGACCATGTTGGTATTGTCGAGGTAGAAGAGGTGATTTTCAATGCCTGAGAAGCCGGCACCTTGTCCGCGTTTAACTACGAATACTTGTTTCGCTTGGTCTGCGTTTAAGATCGGCATGCCGTAAATCGGGCTTGATTTATCAGTACGGGCAACGGGGTTTACCACGTCGTTTGCACCAATCACAAGCACTGCATCAGTCTTCTCAAATTCCTCGTTAATTTCATCTAAGTCGAAGATGAGATCGTAAGGAATGCCCGCTTCCGCAAGGAGAACGTTCATATGACCTGGCATACGCCCTGCAACCGGGTGAATCGCAAACTTCACATCGATATCACGATCTTGAAGAAGTTTAGTGAGTTCAGCGACTTTATGTTGCGCTTGCGCGACAGCTAAACCATAACCGGGAACGATAATCACGCTCTCAGCAAAGCTCATTGAGATCGCCGCATCAGAGGAATCCATCGGTTTCATCGAGCCTTCAATTTCGCTATTTTCAGATTGTTGTTCACCAAAGTTTGAAAAGAGCACGTTCGCAAGTGAGCGGTTCATCGCTTTCGCCATGAGTTGGGTGAGGAGCGTACCTGCCGCACCAACAACCGTACCGGCAATGATAAGACCGCCGTTATCGAGCGCGATCCCTTCAAACGCGACTGCTAAACCGGTCAGTGCGTTAAATAGAGAGATCACTACCGGCATATCCGCGCCACCGATTGGAATCGTAATTAACACCCCAAACACTAACGTCATGATGAAAAAGAGTGCGATTAAACCGTAATTGGGCGTTGCATCCCCTGCGATAATCAGGGTGAAAACGAGCGCAAATCCAATGATAAATCCGTTAATGGCGTTACGATTTTTAAAACGAATGGTGCCTTTTAAACGGCCATCGAGTTTTGCCCAAGCGATGATTGATCCGGTAAATGAGATCGCCCCAATGAGCGCGCCCACCGCCGCAAGCCAGACAATGCTTGATGAATAACCGGTCGCCGTTGCATCAATTTGTAACAGGGCAATGGCACCGATTAAAGCAGCCGAACCGCCCCCAACGCCGTTGTAGATCGCAATCATTTGCGGCATATCGGTCATGGCCACTTTTTTCGCTGAACGAAGTGCCCAACCGCCGCCAAGCGCGATCGCAAGGAACATTAATAGATAATGTTTACTCACTGCTGGGTGGAAAATGGTGATGATGGTGGCAAAAAGCATCGCCATTCCCGCCCAATTGATGCCCGAACGAGCAGTGGAAGGATGGCTCATGCGTTTAAGCGCAAAAATAAAGGTAATCGCGGCAATAAAGTAGCCCGCTTCAACAATAAAACTCATCTCTTATTTCTCCTTGTTGCTTGGCTTAAACATCTCTAACATTCGGTCCGTTACCACGTAACCGCCCACTGCGTTTGCCGCACCAAACGCCACCGCGATAAACGCAAGCGTTGTTTGGAAAAAACCATCAGCGTGGCCAAGAGCAATCATGGCGCCGACTAAGACGATTCCGTGGATAAAGTTCGAGCCTGACATTAAGGGCGTGTGTAAAATTGCAGGGACGCGTGAGATGACCTCAAACCCTACAATCGCTGAAAGCATCACAATATAGAGTGCTGCAAATCCTGTAATCATTGATTGTCCTCCATTGCTTTGCGAATACGATCAGAGACGATTTGGCCGTCGTGGGTGATCATACATTCGCGGATAATCTCTTCATCATAATCGAGCTCAAGTTTGCCTTCATTAATGAATGGAGAGAGTAAGTTAAAGATGTTTTGGGCGTACATTTCAGAGGCGTGCACAGCGCAGCGGGTTGGCACTAAAAGTGGCCCGGTGACGGTGACATCGTTATGTACGATTGTTTCGCCTGGTTTTGTGAGGGCACAGTTTCCGCCGGTATCTGCGGCAAGGTCTACAATGACCGCGCCTTTCGGCATCGCTTCCACCATCTCTTGGGTAATAATTAACGGTGCACGGCGACCGGGAACGGCAGCAGTACTAATCACCACATGGGCTTTGGCAATGTGATCAAAGAGGGCTTGCGCTTGTTTGGCTGTCTCCTCTTCAGTCAATTCACGAGCGTAACCGCCTTGACCTGAGGCATCAACGCCAGTTTCGATCAATTTAGCCCCTAAGGATTCCACTTGCTCTTTTGCGGCAGCGCGAATGTCGTACGCTTCCACTTGCGCCCCTAAACGGCGAGCGGTGGCAATCGCTTGTAATCCGGCAACGCCCGCACCAATCACTACAACGCGTGCAGGACGAATTGTTCCGGCAGCGGTGGTTAACATCGGGAAAAAGCGTGGTGCTAATGAAGCGCCAATCAGCGCGCCTTGGTAGCCGGTGATCGATGCTTGAGATGAGAGTACGTCCATGCTTTGCGCACGGGTAATACGGGGAATGAATTCTAATGCGATGGTGCTAATGCGAGCATTTTTGAAGGCTTCGATCGTCTCTAAATTACGATAGGGATCGAGCATACCGACAACTAAACTATCGGGTTTAAATGAATTGATCTGCTCAAGCGTTGGGGGCTGAATGCAGAGAATAATGTCGCGATCTTTAAACTCAGGATCGGCAACGGTGACATTGTCATAACTGTCGCTTGGGAAATGGGCTTGATCGCCGGCACCGGTTTCGATGACAACCTCAAAGCCGAGGGCGCTAAATTTAGCGGCAATCTTTGGATCGAGCGCGACGCGCTTTTCACCATCATGTCCCTCTTTTAAAACAATAATACGATTACTCATAGGTATAAGGACTCCTTCAATAAGCTAACTGCACCATTTTAGCATGCAAGCGCATGCTCGCGATGAAACTAATATCAATTTGAGTTGATTAGAACTTGATTAGTTTATCGCACGTTTGTCCTAGAATAAAAGAAGGAGAATTTGAATACAACCGGATTTCGATATTGACGCGGTTTTAAGGGTGAAAAATGTCAATTTTACGGGGAATTTATAATTTCTCAAAGCTTTGGGATTTCGTTATACTATGGTGCGCCTATATAAATAAATAGGTTGTCAGAATGGATATAAGGTTTAGGATTTTAGTGAGGGATTTTAGTGAATAAACGTAAGAGACGGACCTGGCTTAGCTTCTTCTATAAATACGCAAGCTATAAATACTATCTCCCACTTGTGACTAAAGTGGCCCCATGGGCCTTTGTGATCAGTGCGATGTTAGCCGTAGCGGGGCTTGTATCAGGATTGGCCATGGCGCCGCCGGATTATCAACAAGGCAATAGTTTCCGCATTTTCTATATTCACGTGCCTGCGGCAATTTTATCGACGGCCGTTTATGCAACGATGGCGATTTTAAGTGGGATCTATCTCATTTGGCGCATTAAACTCTTTGCCATCATTGCTAGATCGCTCGCGATTTTAGGCGCAGCCTTTACCCTTATATCACTTGTCACCGGTGCGCTTTGGGGCGCGCCAACGTGGGGAACATGGTGGGTTTGGGATGTCAGATTAACCTCACAGCTCATCCTCTTTTTCCTCTATATGGGCTACATAGCCCTCGACCTTGCGATCGAAGAGCGCGAGCGCGCCGATAAAGCGATCTCGGTATTGGCCCTTGTGGGATTAATCAACGTTCCGATCGTGAAGTTTTCGATTTACTTTTCAACCAGTCTTCATCAAGGCAGTACCTTTTTCGCCAAGGGCGGTCCGAGCATCACCTCAAACATGCTCTATCCCGCACTTTATATGTTTGGCGCGTATCTCTTTTTTTCACTCGGGTACGTCTGCCTTAAGAGCGCAAATCTCATCAACAAAGAGCGCCTAATGAAGCACTATATGAGAGGATAGACCATGGAATTTGCGTTTAATTCATTTGCTGAATTTTTACAGATGGGGAAGCATGGACTTTATGTCTGGTTAAGTTACGGCTTTTTTGCATTGTGTCTCTTAGGGCTCATTGTGCCGTTAATCATCGAACGTAAACAGCTTAAAAAAGAACTCAAACAGGAAGGATTATAAAAATGACACCAAAACGTAAACAACGCTTAATGATTGTGGTCGGGATTGCGCTTATGTCGTTTGTCTCGGTAGGATTGATGGTATGGGCCTCGCGCGATAATTTAAGTCTCTACTATTCACCAGATGATGTGCAGGCTGGTGCAGCGCCGCTGCATAAAACCATTCGCGTGGGTGGGGTGGTTGATGAAGGCTCGCTCAATCGCGGTACGGAAACGCTTGCGGTTGATTTCACCGTATCGGTGGGGGACGCAACGCCGGTTAAAATTATTTATGATGGCATCTTGCCCGATCTTTTTAGAGAGGGGCAGGGCATTGTGGCGAAGGGAAAACTTCAAGATGACAATACTTTTATCGCCGATGAGATTTTAGCAAAACATGACGAAACCTATATGCCGCCTGAAGTGGCCGATGCGATTGAAAAATCATCTCACAGTTTAACTGAAAAATAACCCGCAACAGATAGGAAATCGTTATGCTTCCGATTGGTCAGCTCGCCCTGTACATTGCTCTGGGCGTCTCTATACTTCTCTTTATTATGCCGCTTGTGGGAATCTATTTTCGCAATCAGCGCCTCATCTACTCGGCGCGCCCCTTAGCGGTTTGGCTCTTTTTATTGGTGCTTCTGTCGTTTGTGGCCCTTGGCTATGCGTTTTGGATTAATGATTTTAGCTATCAATATGTGGCCAATAACTCCAATACGAAACTCCCCGGAATCTACCAATTAACGGCGATCTGGGGCGGGCACGAAGGATCGATGCTCCTTTGGGTCTTTACCCTTGCGATCTGGATGCTGCTCGTGGTGATTTTCACCAAAAACATGCCGATCGAGCTCTCCTCGACGACGCTCGCGATTTTGGGGGGGATTACCGTTGGCTTCTTAGCCTTTTTGATCTTTACCTCAAGCCCTTTTGAGCGAAATCTCTTTGGCGCACTCTATAATGGACGCGATCTCAATCCGCTCTTGCAAGATCCGGGATTAATCATTCATCCACCGCTTCTTTATTTAGGCTATGTGGGCTATGCCGTGCCGTTTGCCTTTGTTTGTGCCCTTTTGATGACCGGGCATATTGACCGCGTTTCCATTCGCTGGATTCGCCCATGGTCGCTCGGCGCGTGGCTCTTTTTAACCCTTGGGATTACGATTGGCAGCTGGTGGGCTTATTATGAACTTGGCTGGGGCGGCTGGTGGTTCTGGGACCCAGTTGAAAACGCGTCGCTCATTCCATGGATTTTAGGCGCGGCACTGCTACATGCGCTCGCCATGACCGAAAAACGTAAAGCCTTTACCCTTTGGTCAGTGATTGTGGCGATCTTAACGTTTTCCCTCAGTGTACTCGGTACCTTCCTGGTGCGTTCAGGGATCTTAACCTCGGTTCACTCCTTTGCTTCAGATCCCGATCGCGGGCTTTTCATCTTGTTAATTCTCGCGATTATTACCCTCTTTGGTATGGTGCTTCTTCTCTTTAGAGCCTCAAAAATTCGCCAAGAATCCTCATTTGGATTGATCTCGAAAGAGTCGGGCATTTTACTCAATAATATCTTCCTTGCGATCGCCTGCTTTGTGGTGGTGCTCGGAACGCTCTTCCCGCTTATTGTGGATATCTTAAAAGTGGGTAAAATCTCCGTTGGGGAGGGGTATTTTAATCAATACGCCGTGCCGCTTGCTTGCATGATTTTGTTTGCACTCGGGGTTGGCCCGCTTCTTCGCTTTAAGCAAGATTCCTTAAGTCGCATTAAAAAAGAGCTTATCATTATGGCGGCTGGCTCCATTGTTCTTGGCGTTGGCACCAGCTTTTTTTATGCAGGTCGCCTCGATCCGTGGGTGGTGATTGGATTAACGTTAAGCTTCTGGGTGGTCTTTGGGGTGATCTTTGAGATTCATCACAGTCGCCGTAAAGGGCAAAGTTTTGCCGGCGCAGTGGTCAATCAAAGTCTTTCACGCTGGGGCATGAATCTTGGGCATTTAGGACTGGTTGTCACTATCGTTGGCATCACGCTCACCTCGCACTACAGCATTGAGCAAGACCAATTGATGAAAGTGGGGCAACGGGTCGATATCCGTGAATATGGATTTGAATTAAAAGCGCTTGAAAAGCTGCAAGGCCCGAACTATATCGGCGATAAAGGCACCATTCAAGTCTATAAAAACGATAAACCGTTAATGATGATGTATCCCGAAAAACGCCTCTATACCGTGACCGGCTCACCAATGAGTGAGGTGGCACTGCGCGCGTCGCTGATTGATGATCTTTATGTGGCGATGGCTGAAGAGCGGGGTGCTGAGGTGTGGGCATTACGAATTTATGTGAAACCGTTTGTGCGCTGGATCTGGATTGGGGGCGGAATTATGGCGTTTGCAGCCATGTTATCGATCTTCGATCGCCGTTATCGTGCACGCCGCAGTTTGGCACAAAATGATTAGGAGAATAAGATGATTCGAGCAGTAATTGCCGGCATTGTCGTTGTGACGCTCGGCTTTATGATCTTCCTCTTTACCGGGCTCGGGAACGATCCGACAAAACTTGAAGCGCAGATTATTGGCAACAGATTGCCTGCGTTTAGTGCGGATCAATTAAAAGCGCCGGGCGAGGTGAAAACCATCATTACCGATAGTGATTTTAAAGGCCCAGCTCTTATTAACGTTTGGGCGACCTGGTGCCCAACCTGTAAAGCGGAGCATGAAGCGCTTAACGAGCTCTCAAACCGCGGGGTTAAAATCTACGGCATCGATTATCAAGATGATCCGGTGAAAGCGGATAAATGGTTGCACGATTTAGGCAATCCTTATCTGTTAACCATTGAAGATCGCAAAGGCCGAATCGGCTTTGACTTTGGCGTCTATGCCGCGCCTGAAACCTACTTTATCGATGCCGATGGCATTGTTACCTATCGTCATACCGGCGAGGTGAGTTTAGAGAATTGGGAATCCACGCTCAAAGCGTATTACGGTAAATCGTGGGCAGAGATTCAAGCCAAAGGAGCGGAAAAATGATTCATTTAATGAAGATGATAAAAACGCTCTCGCTGATCTTGGTGGCGATGCTGACATTGAATGTGGCGAGCGCGGCGATTAACGTCTATGAGTTTGACAATGAGGTTGATCAGCGCCGTTTCCAGTCGCTCATTAGTGAGCTTCGTTGCCCGACCTGTCAAAACCAAAGCATTGCAGAATCGAATGCGCTCTCGGCACAAACCATGAAAGATTTGACCTACGAGCTCATTGTTGATGGGCGTTCGGATGCGGAGATTGTGGGCTTTATGGTGGAGCGCTACGGCGATTTTGCCACCTATAATCCCCCCGTGAAGCCGGTCACTTGGGTGCTCTGGTTTGGCCCGGTGGTGATTTTATTGTTAATTTTAGGGTATGTACTCTTTATTCGTCGCCCAAAAGAGACGAAAGTACCGAGCGGTAGCGAGCTCTCTGCCGATGAAACCGCCCGCCTGAACGAGATATTACAAAAAGACGAGACATTATGATTCTTACCACAGTTTTACTGATTTTAATTACGCTTGGGGTGATTCTCTATTCACTCTTTTTCAAGCGTTCCTTTAAAAAAGTGCGTCTTAAAGAGGTGTACCGCGAGAAATATCACAGCGATACCGAAGCGCTCGAACGCTCTCTTAACGCGGGAAAACTGACGGAAGCGGAATATGAGCATCAGAAAACCGAGCTTGCCCGTGACCTTTTAGCCGTTTCTCGCGAGGATCGTCAATTTTCGATGCCAACGCTTGCGCTTTTTGTACTGCTTGGCGCATTTGTTACCGGTTTAACGGCCACCTATTTTTGGAAGACCGATTACGCGGAAGCGGAAAAGACCTTTGATCTTGAGCGAGACCACTATCTGCCGATTGTTGAGGCGTGGTTAGCTGAGATGGATCTTGAGGCGCTTCGTAATGGGGCAACGCCCGCTGATTTCCCACCACCTGATGATTTGATCTCAAGTGAAGAGGGCTATCGCGGAGCGTTTCGTGTGCTCAATTATTTAAGTACTAAAGATGAGCATCAGGATGCCAAACTCCTCTACGTGCTCGCAAGTTTCTATCTAGGCTATGCGCAATATGAGAAGGGATTTTTAGATACGGTATACGATATTTATGTCGATCTCTACAGCGTTGAGAAAGAGCCGAGTTTCTTCTTGCAGTCCTCGCTTGTTCGCTTGCAATATCTTCGTGGTAATGAGGAATTAACCCCGCGGATTGAAGGGCTATTTGATACGCTTGCCACCAATTATCCCGATGAAGAGGCGTTCTTACTTGATTATGTCGATGTGCTCCAAAAACATAATAAAGGGGAAAAAGCCAATGCCTATCTGCGCCATTTCTATTATCGTGCGGCGTTAGCACCCAATATCGCGTTAACGGCGGAAGAAGAGCCCTTTATTGTAGAGCTCACCGAGTGGGCCGATCGCTTAAATATTGAGTGGCTCCGTAATCGTCATCTGACTGATGAAATGCCCTATCCCGATAATTTTATGCAGCTCTTAACGAGCAATCCTGACAGTGCTAAGCGCATTGTTCAAGTCTTTAATGCCTCTGTTGAGAATGATGATCCAAAACGCCTCTATGTGCTGCTTGATCTCTTCTTAAAACGCAATGAATTTTTCCTCTTGCCACCGGTGCTCGAAGCGCTTGAATCGATCGAGCCAGAAAATTATCACATCGATCGCGTCTACTTAAATCTTGAGTTTTCCATGGCCTATCTCTTAGGCGATGCGGCAAAAGGGCGCTTAACCCCCGAGCTTGTGAATCGCTTTAATGCGCTAGTGCGTAATTATCCTGACGATGTGACGCAATTTTTTGAATATGGTCTGATTTTAGGCAATAACGGGCTTTACGATGGTGCGATTACGCAGCTTGAACGTTTCAAAGAGGGGATTTTAGACCCGAACGCGAAGTCCGCAACTGAGAGCGTAATTCGTGATTTTGAAGCGCGTAAAGTAAGTGAGGCGAATGCGTTAAACGAGGCGAAAGAGGAGAGTGCGGTGGCTGAATCGGGCTATCGTGTTGAGCTCTCGCTAGCGCCAAACTTTAATGTGGATGCCGTCAATCCCAATGGCATTTTATTTGTCTATCTGCGTCCTGAAGGCAGTGCAGGCGGTCCGCCTCTTGCAGCAAAACGCATTCCTCTCCGAGAGATTCAATCATGGCCGTTGACGGTGACGATTGGTGAAAATGATCGCTTAATGGGCGGCGGCAAACCCTTTGCTGAGATGAAGGGCATTGCGGTATCGGCGCGCATTAGCCAAACCGGTGATCCGGTCGCAGGGGCGGGCGATTATGAAACGGGGATCGTGGTGATTCGCGGGGATCAGGAAGATTCGTTATCGCTCATTTTAGATCGCATGGTGGAGTAAAAAAGCATGGAGAACGCGCTCCTTCGCATTGAGGATTTTACCGTCCAGCGCAATTATCAGCCGGTGTTTGAGCCTTATGGGTTTACTCTTAGTGCCGGCGAATCGCTTTATCTTAAAGGGGCGAACGGTGCGGGGAAAACCACCTCGCTCCGCGTCCTTGCGGGGATTAGTCAGCAATATCGCGGGAAGATTTTCCTCAATGAGATTGAGCGCCGTGAACTTCTGCACCACTATCCGCGTTCGATCATCTACGTTGGCCATGCGTTAAGCCTCAATTATGATCTTTCCGCGCGGGAAAATCTGGCCTCGATCTTAGCAATTCGTGGGCAAACTTTGAGTGAAAAAGAGTGTAACGAGGTGTTTGAAACGCTCAATATTCCGCAACATGATCGGCCGATTCGCTATCTCTCTGCAGGGCAAAAACGCCGTGTTGCGCTCTCGAGACTTTGGTTTGAAGATCGTCCTATCTGGATTTTGGACGAACCCTTCACCGCGCTCGATGTGGGCTCCATTGAACTGCTTGAAGCGAAAATGGCAACGCATATTGAGACGGGCGGGATGATTATTTTCACCTCGCACCAAGCGCCGAGTGATTGCGTGTTTACTAAAACCCTAACGGTGGAGGCGAAAACACGATGAAGACCTTTTTAGCGATTATTCGGCGGGATCTTAAAATCGGAATGCGCCAGCGCTCTGAGCTGATGATGCCGATTATGTTTTTCCTCATTATTGTGAGCCTTTTTCCCCTTGGTTTAGGGATTGAGGAGCAGGATCTAATTAAAGCATCCGCGCCAGCCATTTTATGGGTGGCAGCGTTATTAGCGACGATGCTGACGATGGATCGCCTCTTTAAAAATGATTATGATGATGGCTCGCTTGAGCAATTTATCATTAGCGGGGCACCGCTCTATCCGCTTGTATTAGGGAAAATTGTGGCGCACTGGATGTTAACGGCGTTGCCGCTCGTATTTTTCTCGCCCATTTTAGGGGTGATGCTCTATTTTAGTTTTAGCGATGCGCTTAAAATTGCAGGGGTGCTCCTGCTTGGAACGCCGCTCCTTAGTCTGATTGGTGCGATGTGTGTGGGCATTGTGGTGGGGCTTCGTCAAGCGGGATTGCTACTTAGCATCATTATTTTACCGCTCTACATTCCGCTTTTGATTTTAGGGGTGCACATTGTTTCGGTCTTAGTGGCTGGCCACGGGATTAGCAGTTTTATTCTAATTTTAATCGCGGCGAATTTAATGGCGCTTGCGATCTGCCCGCTTGTGGCGGCGATCACGGTGAAAATGAGCGTCGAAGCGTAGCTTTTACTGCGTTATCTCAATGAAAACCTAAGATTCTTTTGCAAGACTTAGGTTTTTTTATGCGCGGAATTTGGTGCGTCATGATATTTTTTAATCTCACTTTATTTGACAACATGGTTGTCAAGTTTTAAACTACGTCATTGTTATTCTATAGGATTCATGACTAGGTAAATGTGAAAGAAATTAGTAAAAAAGAGCAGTTAGAGCAGGTAGTCTCCGGCGTTTTTGCCGCATCGATCAAGTTAAATCGGATCGCAGAAGAGCTCCTCAATAACAGTCAGTACAACATTGGTTGCACGGCACTATCGGTGATGGTGTCGATTCGTCGTTCTGAAAATCATATTACAGTGCCACAAATTGCGGAAAAGTATCTGATTTCTCGCCAAGCGGTGCAACGGCAGGTAACGCAGTTAATGGAGGAAGGGCTGATTGAAAAGTGTGAAAACCCGAATCATAAGCGTTCCTCTTTTTATGTGCTGACGGAAAAAGGTGAAATGACGCTCGATGCGATTTTTATGGACGTATTTGACCCATGGATGAACGGGCTGGTGAAAAAGTATGATCATATTGATTTGAGCGGCGTATTAACTGTTTTGAATGAAGTGACCCATTTTTAGAATAAAAACCCAAATTAAGAGATAGGATTGGTATGAAAAAAAGAGTTAAATCGATACAGAGTCTTCTCGCATTATCGGTAGCAGCGCTTGTATTGACAGGCTGTTTTAGTGGCGAGAAAAAGGAAGAAGCCGGCATGCAGATTCCGAGCGTGGTAGTGGAGCAAGTTGAAAAACGCAACATTACTGTTGAGTCGGAACTGCCGGGGCGAACGATCGCATCGGTGATGGCGGAAGTGCGCCCGCAGGTTGGCGGCATTATCTTGACGCAAAATTTCGAAGAGGGATCGAGCGTTGAGGAGGGGCAGACACTCTATCAGATCGATTCGGCGATCTATGAAGCAAATCTCCGTCAAGCGAAAGCGGGGCTTGAGCGTGCCAAAGCGGCGCAATATGCGGCAAAAATGCGGGCAGAGCGGATGAACTCGCTTCGTAGCAGTGGCTCAAAAGCGGTAAGTGCGCAGGATGTTGATGATGCAAACGCAGCACTCGCTCAAGCCAATGCAGAAGTCTATGGTGCTGAAGCGCAAGTGAAAAATGCTGAGATCAACGTGAATTACAGTAAAATGCTCGCACCGATTAGCGGAAAAATTGGTAAATCTAACTTTACCCAAGGGGCGCTCGTTTCACCAGGCCAGCCACTTGAGATGGCGGTGATTCAACAGCTCAATCCGATGCGCGTTGATATTGCCTATTCAGCGGCGGAGTACTCCGACCTTCAACGTAAAATTAAATCGGGCGTTTATAAAAGCCAAACCCGTATCGATCAACATGGGAAAGAGGTGAAATATCATCCCGTTCGTATTTTCTTAGAAGATGGCTCGCTCTATCCTGAGACCGGCTACATTCGCTTTGAAGACCCGACCGTTGATTTAACCACCGGTTCAATTCTCCTTCAGGCAGAATTTAATAATGATGAAGGTGCACTCCTTCCGGGAATGTTTGTTAAAACCGTGGTTGAGCAGGGGATTGAGATTGGTGCAGTAACCGTTCCTCAACGTATTTTGACGCAAGATTTATCCGGCAAAAGTAAGGTAATTATTGCGCGTAAAGCAGATGCAGAAGAGCGAGCGATGATGAAAGAGCAGATGGGCGCGGATGTTGAGTGGGTAGCACAAGAACGTTCGGTGGTGATCTCTCGCTCACACAGTACTGATTGGGTATTGGCCTCGGGCTTAGAAGAGGGCGAATTTGTGGTAACGCGCGGCTTCCAGCTCATTCAAATGGCGCTTCAACGTTCGCCAAGCCCCATTATTCCAGTAGAAGTACTCACCGAAGATGTCTACACCAAAGCGATACTGGAAGGTACAGGGAAATAATCGATTCACCGATGAATCGCAGGCAACACAAAAGGATATTATAAATGGCACACTTTTTTATTGATCGTCCGATATTTGCATGGGTTCTTGCAATTATGACGATAGCTATCGGGATATTTGCCGGGGTGAATCTGCCCGTTGCGCAATATCCGCAAATTGCGCCACCAGAAGTTCGGGTTATGGCCGTCTATCCTGGTGCGAACGCAGAAACTGTTGAAGAGAGTGTAACGCAGGTGATCGAGCAGAGTTTAACCGGGCTCGATGGATTCCGTTATATGTCTTCACAAAGTTCAAGTACTGGGGTAGTCTCGATTGCGATCACCTTTGAGCAGGGAACTGACCCAGATATGGCGCAAGTTCAGGTACAGAACAAAATTCAAACGGCGCTCACCCAGCTTCCTCAAGCCGTACAGCAGCAAGGGATTCAAGTACAAAAATCATCCAGTTCATTCTTGATGGTGGTCGGATTCTACTCGCCTGATGGCTCTTTAACCCATGCGGACTTAGGGGACTATGTCGCGTCGAATATCTCCGAGCCGCTTAGCCGACTCTACGGGATTGGGGAAACGCAACTCTTTGGCTCTGGCTATGCGATGAACATCTGGCTTGACCCGATGAAACTTAATCAATATGGCATGACCTCGCTCGATGTGGTTGCGGCAATTAAAGAGCAAAATACGCAAGCAACGCTCGGTGACTTAGGGGCAATGCCAGCGAAAAAAGAGCAGGTGCTACGCTATACCATCAATGCACAATCGCTGTTAGAGACGGAAGCGGAGTTTAAAGCGATCCAACTTCGCGTGAATGAAGATGGAAGTAAAGTCCTGTTAGACGATGTGGCGCGGGTGGAACTATCGCCTGAAAATGAGCAATTCTCCTCGCACTATAATGGTAAACCCGCAACAGCGATGGCGATTAACTTAGCCTCTGGCGCCAATGCGCTCGATACGGCAAAAGCGGTGCGCGAGTTCTTAGAAACGGCGAGCCTAAATTTCCCGGAAGGGATGGAATATATGTATCCTTACGATACAACGCCCTTTGTTGAGGTGTCGATCAATAACGTAATGGGGACCTTAATTGAGGCGATCATTCTCGTATTTATCGTGATGTATGTCTTCCTCCGTAGCTTCCGCGCGGCACTGATTCCGCTCCTTGCGATTCCCTATGTATTGTGTGGGACGCTGGCGATTTTGGCGGCGATGGGCTTTATCTTAAATACCTTAACCCTCTTTGCGATGGTCCTTGCGATCGGGCTGCTTGTTGATGATGCGATCGTTGTGGTGGAAAACGTTGAGCGGATTATGGAAGAAGAGGATGCAACGCCTTATGAAGCGGCGAAGAAAACGATGGATCAGATCGTTGGGGCGCTCGTTGGGATCGGGGTGGTGCTTTCAGCGGTATTCGTACCGATGGCCTTTATGCCAGGCGCGACAGGGATTATCTATCGCCAATTCTCGGTGACGATTATTACCGCGATGCTCCTTTCGGTGCTTGTTGCGATTATCTTTACGCCATCGCTCTGTGCGACGATCTTAAAATCAAAAGAAGATCAAGTAAAAGAGCCGACGGGGTTATTGAAAATCTGGTTGACGCTTGTTGCGCCGATTACCAAAGTAATTCATCTTTTAGTCGATGGCTTTATCCGTCTCTTTGATCGTGGGAACGTGGCCTATGAGAAAGGCGTTCGCGGTGCGGTAACCCGTCCAAAACGCTTTGTGATGGGACTTTTGATCGTGCTTGTGGGCGTTGGATTTCTCTTTAAAACGATTCCAACGAGCTTCTTACCGGAAGAGGACCAAGGGTTTGCGCTTGGGCAGATTATTAACCCAAGTAACGCCTCCCTTAATGTCACCGAAGAAGCGTTAGCCTCTTTAACCCAATATATTTTGGAAGAAGAGAGCGAAAACGTGCAGTCGATCATGACCGTTGCGGGCTTTAGCTTTACCGGTCGCGGAAGTGACCAGGCGCTCTATTTCCTCATGATGAAACCGTGGGATGAGCGTAAAGAGCCGATCCAAGCGACGCTTGGCCGAGTCAATCAGCATTTGATGGGCTTTGCACTTAAACATAACGCCTTTGGATTTGCCTTTATTCCGCCAGCAATCCCAGAGCTTGGGGTATCAACCGGGGTTGAGTTTTATCTGCAAGACTCGATCGGGCTTGGGCATGAGGAGCTGTTAAAAGCGGCGAATATGCTCAAACAAGAGATCAGCCAATCGCCGATCTTCAATGCGCAAACCTTGCGTGACGGCAGTATGATGGATAAAGCGGAATACTATATCGACATCGACCGTGACCGTGCGCGAGCGCTTCAAGTACCGATCGATATGATTAACCAATCGCTCTCGGTAGCGTGGGGTGGCATGTATGTTAACGACTTCGTCGATCGTGGCCGAATCAAAAAGGTTCAGGTACAAGGTGACGCTGAATTCCGTATGATGCCATCGGACTTTAATCGTTGGTATGTGCGTAATACCAAAGGTGAAATGGTGCCCTTTAGTGCCTTTGCCTCGGGTAAATGGAGTTCAGGATCTCCTCAGATTGACCGTTTTAATGGTAATCCGGCGTTTAAACTCTCCGTTGAAGCCAACCAAGGTCGCAGTACCGGTGAGGCAATGCTGGAGATTGAGCGCCTTGTGCGTGACAAACTCCCTCAAGGGATTGATGTGGCATGGTCAGGGACTTCTTATGAAGAGCGTCAAACCGGCGATATTCAGGCGGTACTCTTTGCGGTATCGGTCTTTGTTATCTTCCTAAGTTTAGCGGCGCTTTATGAGTCGTGGAGCATTCCGATTGCGGTCCTTCTCACCATTCCGGTGGGGATTATCGGGGCGGTATTGACGGCGCATTTAGGCAAAGGCCTTGATAATGACGTCTACTTCCAAGTAGGGATGTTGACGACGATTGGGCTCACAGCGAAAAATGCGATCCTGATCGTGGAATTTGCCCGTGACATCATGCGTGAAGGAAAAGATGTGATTACTGCAACGGTTGAAGCGGCGCACTTACGTCTTCGCCCAATTATGATGACCTCGCTCGCGTTTGGTCTTGGTGTTGTGCCTCTTGCGCTGGCAAACGGTGCAGGCTCTGGCGCACAAAACGTGGTGGGTAAAACCGTTGTCGGCGGGATGATCGCAGGGACCTTCCTCGTGATCTTCTACGCTCCGGTCTTCTTTAGATTGATCGTTGGAAAACGCACGAAAGTGTAGTGAATGTAGCGATGATTAAGTAAAGAAACACCATAAAAACAAAAACCGACTCCAGAATTATCTGTGAGCCGGTTTTTTATCGCTTGGATAAAGCGACATTAAAACGGAGGCGTAAACTTATTTAACGTAAGCGATCGCTTCCACTTCCACTAATACGCCCATCGGTAATTTACCCACTTCAAAGCATGAGCGCGCAGGGGTGTTTTCAGAGCCAAAGAACTCTGCATAGACTTCATTAAAAGCGGCAAAATCTTTAATATCATCTAAGAAACAGGTGGTTTTAAGTACGCTATCAAATCCCGCTCCCGCCTCTTCAAGTACCGCTTTTAAGTTAAGGAGTGTTTGGCGTGCTTGCGCTTTTACATCGCCCTCGACCACTTGCATCGTAGCAGGATCGAGTGGAATTTGGCCTGAGGTAAAGACTAAGTTACCGAGCGCATTCGCTTGTGAATAAGGACCCACCGCTTTCGGTGCGTTATCAGTATGAATAATTTTTTTCATGATGTCTCCTTGATAGTATTTTTATAGTGCGTGTGATTCGGGTTAAATGCCCATGCAGACGCCGGTGTCGAGCATCGTTTTAATGAGGCTATGATTGCGCGGTAATAGACGGGGTTTCCCGGCCACTTCCTCGATCGGCACCGAGGTGAGTTTACCATTTTGTTGCGCGACCATCACACCGTATTGTGATTTTTTAATGAGCTCGATCGCTTTAGTCCCGCATTGGGTTGCGAAAATTCGGTCACTTGCCGTTGGCACGCCGCCACGGCTCACATAACCAAGCGTTGTTAAACGGGCTTGCATTCCGGTGAGTTCTGGAATAGCATCGACGATCTTAATCGCTTCGGCATGTTTTTTTGGTTTAAGACCGAGCGCGTGATTCTCTTCCGAGACTGCGCCTTCCGCGATCACAAGTAGCGCCGAGCGTTTGTTATAGATATGTTTGTTAATATATTTGACGAGCGATTCCATCGAGTAGGGCATCTCAGGAATAAGACAGATATCCGCCGAGCCACCAAGCGCGGCTCCCGCGGCTAACCAACCGGCATCGCGCCCCATCACCTCTAAAATCATTAGGCGGTGATGAGAATCGGCCGTGGTGCGAAGGCGATCGAGCGCCATCACTGAGACGTGAACCGCCGTATCATAGCCAAAGGTGACATCGGTTTTCGCAATGTCATTATCGATGGTTTTCGGAAGGGTGACGACCGGAATGCCCGCCTGATGGAGATAGGAGGCAAATCGTTGCGTTCCATCACCTCCAAGGCACACAAGGGCATCGAGCTCTAATTTTTTAAAACTCTCAACGCAGTTCGCGACCGCTTCTTCGGTATTGCGGGCGCGTCCACCGCCACGGCCGGTTCCTAAAATGGTGCCACCGGTTCCTGCGATTTGATAGACATCTTCAAAGGTAAGGGGCGTGTGCGCCATTTCTGCCAATCCAACAAATCCGTCATTAATCCCGGTGACTTTCCAGCCCTCTTTGAGCGCCGATAAGGTAACGCCTCGAAGCGCTGCGTTAAGCCCCTGACAGTCACCGCCTGCGGTTAAAATCCCGATATGTTTTCCGTTCGCCATGATAGTGTTTTTACTCCCAAATATGTTCGATCGTGATGGGTTCATTAAGTTTTAGCGCCGATTCTTTCGCGCTCAATTGAATCACCGCGAGCGCATTATCCCCTTCAAAGTAGATAATTGTTCCCGCTGATTTATCCTCATCATTAAGGATTTCTGCGCCATAGGCAAGTTCTTTTACGTTACTTGCTGTAATTTTTGCAAGGCGGCGTTTCGGAGCGCCTAAATACTCCATCCGCGCCACCACCTCTTGTCCGGTATAGCACCCTTTTTTAAAGTGAATCCCGTTTAGTTTATCGAGGCTTAACATATGAGGCACAAATTTTTCCGTCGTCGCTTTGGTAATCCAGGGGATTAATAGATCTTCAGGAAGCGTAGCAAGCTCGTCCGCTAGCGCCTCTCTAAGCTCAATTTTCACCTTAGAGATAAAGACAAATTTGGTGAGATGGGCTTTAATTTGCTCTGCCATATCGCTTGGCATTAAGAGCACAATATCGTCTTCAGCATGACGGATAATCCACATCACAACGACCACACGGCCTTGATGGGTACAAAGCGCCCCAAGCCCCGTGTTTTCGGCAGTTTGCTCAATAAAATTAAGATGATTAATATCGGCGGTGATTTGGCCTTGAATAAAGGTGCTCGCATCGGCACCGGTGAGATGAATGGCTGAGAGTTCAATCATGTAAAGTCTCCTTTTATTCGTAATTTTCCTATCTTAACATGGATTGATCGGGGGATGATGAAAAGCGCATAGCACTCTATGAATCAGGCGGTTGTGTGTTAGTATACAGAAGGAATATTTCCCTTTTTTGACGGATCTAACCGTGGTGTAAGAGGGAGGCGATTCCCAATATTTTAGCTTAACCGAGAGCTTAAAATAAGGCTCTAAAAGGAGTGAAGATGAGTTATCAATTAGTGGGTTATCCGTTGTGTCCTTTTGTTCAGCGCGTGTTGATTGCGCTCAATTATAAAAAAGTGGCGCATGAATTGACGTGGCTTGATCCGCATGGCGAGTTGCCCGATTGGTTTAACGCGTGGTCACCGCTTGGAAAAGTGCCGGTCATGAAGGTGAGTGAACGCGATGTACTCTTTGAGTCGCTCGCGATTGTGGAGTTTATCGAAGAAGAGCATCCGGAGCATTCGCTCTATGAAACCTGTCCGATTTCCCGGGCGAAAGATCGCGCGTGGGCAGGGGTTGCAGGGGAGCTTTACGGGCCTCAATATATGTCGATGCGCACTAAAACCGTAGAGGATGCCGATCAATATTTCGATGCGCTTAAAGCAACGCTCGCGATTTTAGAAAATGAGAAAAATCCCGATACGCGCTACTTTAGCCGGGATCAGTTTTCATTAGTGGATCTGGTGCTCGCGCCGATGTTTGCTCGCTTTGTGATTGTCGATGAGCTTCGTTCGGGCGATCTTTTAAGTGGCTTTCCGAAACTTGCCGCACTTCGCGATACGCTCTTAAATGAGCCCTTTATTGCGCCGATGATTGATCGAGAATGGAAAGAGAATTTCATTAAAAATATGGCCAAAAATGGCGGCGTCTTTTTTAATTAAATGACACATTGGAAGGAGCTTTTATGAAAGCTCCTTTTTTGCAAGCGCTTGCCATCTTAGCGGGAAATCTTTTTGAAGGAATTTTGAAAACTTGCTAAGCTTAGCAAACCTTTACATCGGCGTAGATTACGGTGGTATGAAGGCGTTTTAAACCAAAAATTTTTATGAAAAATGTAATGCAATAACAACAAAAAATGACTTTATGGGGAGGAGTCTAAATGAGGCCATTACAAGCAAATTTATCCATCAATGCACTGAAACACAATCTTGAAATGCTGCGCGCGTGCTCACCTGAGAGCCAACACGTCGCGGTGATTAAAGCGAATGCGTACGGGCACCGTGTGCCATTATTATTGCCTGAACTTGAGCGCAATCCTGTGATCGACTATTTGGCGGTCGCGATCATTGAAGAGGCGCTTGAGATTCGTGAATTTGGGGCGCAAAAGCCGGTGCTTCTTTTAGAGGGCGTGTTTGAGCAAGAGGAGTATTACACCGCGTCTGAATACAATTTTGCAGTGGTGGTCGCAAATGCAAAACAGCTCAAATGGCTCACCGATGTGGAGCTTAAAAAACCGCTCAATGTCTTTTTAAAGGTCGATAGTGGCATGCATCGCCTCGGAGCCAATCCGGCGGATATTCCGGCGATCTACGAGTGTGTGAGTTCATCAAAAAACGTGAAATCGGTCACTTTGATGACTCATTTTGCCTGCGCCGATGAGGCGGATTCTCCCTTAACGGAAAAACAGATCGCCATTATGGA
>JAAZCI010000199.1 GCA_012513365.1 Lysobacteraceae bacterium | reverse complement strand
TTAACGCCGGCTTTGTTTTGTTTTAAAATGGACATGATTTGCGAATCTGTAAATTTTGATTTCTTCATAGTTAATTCTCCTAGATAAATGATACGAGAAAATTCTACTTATAGTCGGTATTATTTTTAGGGGGGATTACAGAGCGTCTATATTATTTTGATTACTTGATGCTTTTTGTTTAAGGTCTTTAATGATCTCTTCAACCGAATATATATTTTGTTGCTCATAATCGGTCTTTACGGCCTCAATCTCAGCCAAGTTATGGCTAATTTCTTTAATTTCATCCGCTGTATTTGCAGTGAGCGCTTTAAGTGTGGTGATGGCGTCTTCGACTTGCCGAAGTTTTTGATGCTCGGTATTTAATATTTTTTCATCTTGAGCCGCTTTTTCTTGTAATTGATGTAATTCTTGAGTCAATAAGTTTGAAGCGCTATTTATATAGTTAGAAGTATGATTAAAAAGATCCTTAGTTGTTGAGCGCTCGGATCGATATTTATCTAAATCTTGGTTAAATTGCGTCCATTGAGGTTTTTTATCCTCTACAAGAGAAAGAAATATCTGTTCTTTTTGCAGTTCGCGCCATTCATCTAATTTCTCTTCTAAATCAAGAAAAATACCATGGTCATTAACAACACTTAATCCTTTACTATCAATGATAGAACCAATTGCTATAGGGAGGGATGTTGTCGATGCATTGCTTAAATCAAACGCCATATCGAGTAGTGCTCGCACCATTTTTGTACTGGCAGGAGATGATTTTTGCACCATGGGTAGAAGGCAAAATTGGGTATGGTCATTTTGTGCCGTTGTTCGCGAATAGATGGCTTCTCCAAGCATTTTTTTATCGGTAATTAATTTACCGCCATACTGTTCAGATAATAGTTTTTCTTTGATTGTTTTGACGGAGATATTTTCATGTAATGCGCCAAGCTCTTCATTATGCAGAGATGATGCATTCCAGAATAGATGTTCAATATAGTCATATGGGTGAGGGACGGCGATTCGATCATAATGATAATAAGTGCTTTTAAATAGAACCCAACAAAAACCGTTATGATAGCGTGGGTTTTCTGCCTCGCAAATAATGTATGATTCAGCGCTCGGGAAATAATATTGAAAGGATGCCTCATTAGAAAAGAGAGTTCCCCCAGATGAAAAATTAAACTTAGCGGCACTTCCCTTAAAGTTCACCTCGGGCAATAAAAATAGTTTAAGGGCGGATAGAGAGGAGGTTTTTCCCTCATTATTCCCCGCAAATAGAGCTGCAGATTGATTGACAGGGAGCCGCACATAATAGTTTGATCCGGAGTTAATGAATATTAATTCATTGATGGAATATTGGCTTTGTAGATCTAAAGATAATGAATCATTGTGCACGGTAACTCTCCTGTTCGATGGTTGTTTGGTAATAATGCATTAGCCTAATGAGTTGATCAATTTGCTTGGAAATGTTTAAAAAATTATTGAGTTTGTTTATTTCAGACTTTCTAGTTTCTCGTCGAGATTTTTTAAGTCGTTGTTCGATATCATTAGGAATCACAAAATGTGTATTACGGATCGATAAACCATTCTTGAGTAGATTTTTATAAATTTGTAACCCACCGATATCAATATCGAATAGACAGAAAATATCGCCCTTAAATTCTTTTAAATATGGAATAATAGCTTGATTTGAAATGCTATTGCCCGCAGCGTAAATGAATTCAATATCTTTCATGTTGTATGGCATCTGACAATGATTTTTCATAAAGAGGTATATCTCTTTAAAATTTAAGAAACACTCGAGGTTTTCGATAATAATTGCGTGTTGCTTTTTGGGGTGAGGTAATAGAGCGTTTTTCATGAAAACATGAACGTATGGTGATTTTGATTGCTCCGTAACGGCTACGAGTAATGCCCCATTAACATTCGTCTGATGTGTATCTCCCGTTACGCTAGCTGCGGCCCGACTGCTTTTATCAATGGGTTGAATGCGCTGAAGAATTGTATTAAACGCATTATGATCAATAATATCAACTCGATAAGCCGTTTCGCTGTACTGTTTTACCGCGATAGCCTGGTAAATTAATGAATCATCAATCTTTAAACGAGATAGTTTTCTATGAAGGACTGGCCAATTAACGCTGTTTCCTTTTTTAATATTGTCTAATTCCTGAAGCATTTTCATTTCTATATCATTTGATACTAAAGATTTTAGAATTATGAGTATGATTTACGCATATGTCAATCTCTTTTGTGCTTAACCGCTTATTTTTATAGAAAAGACGATGGTTGTGTTTTATAATCTTATAATTATTCAGATATCAATTGATATTATAGTTGGAAAATATGGATGCGAGTTTACAAGAAAAATACCAGTTTATAGAGTTTTTATTGCTATTTAAGGGCGTTCTCACTAGAAATGAGTTAGTGATTCGCTTTTCGATCGGTGAGGCGACGGCGAGTCGATTGATTGCTAATTACATAGAAAAACACCCAGAGCAAATGGTTTTTATGGGAGCACGCAATGGTTATGTGATTTCGGAAAGTTTCACGTTACATTACTCGCACTCAGTTGAATCTGCTTTGCAGTATCTTGCTTATGGGGTTGTATCTAGTGCCCTTCCTGTAGAGAGATATGGTCATGCACATTTAAAAAGTTTTATAAACTTAAACAAGATGTTGACAGCTGAAATTACACGAGCAATTGTAAATAATAAGTGGTTAACAATAAAATATTTCTCAACCTCATCAGGGGAAACTGTGAAAAACATCAGGCCTCACAGTCTATTTAAAGCAGGAAATTCATGGTATTTCAGAGCATTTGAGGTGCCTGACATGAATGAATCATTCGATTTTCCATTAAGTCATGCGATTATTCAAAAAGGTTATAAGACATTTAAATTCAGCCGTGTATTGGAGGTCAACAAGAGTGATCCCTTATTAGTCGGGCATGGCATCAGTAGAGAGCGAGATGATGATTGGAATCGTTATCGACATGCTCAATTAATTCCGCACCCTAAAGCTGTGCACCCTGAGAGCCAAATGCTGGACTTGGGTGTGAAAGATTTAGGTGTTAGAGAAATCATTGTGTCAGAAGCGCTGCTAGGATTTACTTTAATTGATCTAAGAGTGGATTGCTCAAGAAATGCTGACTTGAATCCCAGTGAATATCCTTTACGCTTAAATAATTTAAAAGAACTCTTTAATGTTTCATCGATGAAAATAGCTCCCGGATTCTCGCAATAACTCCTGATCTGTCTCTGATTTATACTTATTTACTCCGTCCCCTCCATCGATTTAAGCTCATTAGGCAGATAGAGAGTTTCGAGATAGAGCGTTGCGCCGTGGTTGCGGTTGCGCTGATCAAACCGATCGGCGAGGGTTTGGGCGACGTGGTAGACCTTATCCTTTAACGCCATATTAATGCCGGAGGCGCGGGCGTAGTAGAGGAATTTCACACGGTCGGGCACCTCGTCGGTAAAGGGGCGACGATTGGCATCAAAAAGCGCGCGAGCTTCCTCCTCGCGTTTGATTTTGACGAGATATTCAAGCATTTGCCCGAGCGCTGTGGGGTATTGATGAAGAAATTCGGCTTGCTGTTTGAGCTCCTGATAATAGGTCTCTGCAAGATCAAAGAGCCCGAGTTTTTGATTTAACAGCATGAGATCCGCCGAACTATAGATCGATGAGTGCATACAGATACTAGGGTCGTATTGATGGAGCAGATGTTCGGCGTGTTTAGCCTCTGTTAAGCGATTAAGCGCCATGCAAAAGGCGATTTCGTGCCGGCAATAACAGATTGGGCAGGGGATCGTCACTTTTTTATTATAAGCACGCCACCGCTTTAAATATTTAAGCGCCACATCGTAACGATAGAGGCTTAACGCGTGATAAATTTGGGTCTGATAATACTCAAGGAGCGGGGCATGGTATCGGCGAACCACTTGACGTAATTTTTGCGAAAGCGCATTTAAATCATGAATAGACGGCTCTAAATAATCCGGTAGTAGCGAGTGAATCCATTGGGTTTGCGCTAAAAGATACGCCTCATCGACAAGCTTTGGATGAACTTCCCACTCGTTGATGAGCCACGAAAAAATGCGGATCATCTTTTTGTATTGTTGCGTTTGAGAATAGGCGTCGAGTAGCAATTCGCGGGCGTAAATGCTGATTTCACGATAATCATGAATATCGCTTAAATTGATCAATGTGATGAGCAGTGGAATCCGTTCCGTGTGCTGGTCATCGGGGATAGTTTCAAGCTGTTTTAAAAGATCTGAAACGCGCAACATAATCTAAACTCCAAGTCCTTTGGTTGGAATATTATAGTAGGCGATTTCAGATTTCGTCAGACTCGAGTGGAGCAACTGAGCATTGTTTGATCAAGATCGCTAAAATCCTTCACAACTCATTGTGACCTTGCAACCATCGGCTACATAATATTTTTCTGAGAGTAGGTATCGGTTTTCGCGCAATGCCCTCAAGGCTCTCAAACTAGGCGATGTCGGCGCCAATCATCTCATTCTCTTTTGATGAGTGTAATGAGTGATAACGCCGATTCGCTCACTTTTAAACCAAGCGGGGCGGATCCGGGCGATAAAAAACCCGTAAATGAGGTTAATCACTTACGGGTTTTGATTTATAAACGGATTAATCGATTATTCGGGCTTATTTAGAGATATGTTCAACTAAATCAAGTACTTTATTTGAGTAGCCGATTTCGTTATCGTACCAAGAAACAACTTTTACGAAGTTATCGGTTAATGCGATCCCTGCGTCTGCGTCAAATACTGAGGTGCATGTTTCGCCTAAGAAGTCAGTTGAAACAACGGCATCTTCAGTGTATCCAAGGATACCTTTGAGTTCGCCTTCAGCCATCTCTTTCATTTTTGCACAGATTTCAGCGTACGTTGCGGGGTTTTTAAGGTTTACGGTTAAGTCAACGACGGATACGTTCGGGGTTGGAACGCGGAATGACATACCGGTTAATTTACCGTTTAACTCAGGGATAACAACGCCCACTGCTTTCGCCGCACCCGTTGATGATGGGATGATGTTTTGTGATGCACCACGGCCGCCGCGCCAGTCTTTCATTGAAGGACCGTCAACGGTTTTTTGTGTTGCTGTGGTTGCGTGAACCGTGGTCATAAGACCTGATTCAATGCCCCATGTATCGTTTAATACTTTTGCGATAGGCGCTAAGCAGTTTGTGGTACATGATGCGTTTGAAACGATATCTTCGCCTTTATAGGTTTTTTCGTTTACGCCCATTACAAACATTGGAGTTGCGTCTTTTGAAGGGCCAGTCATGACCACTTTTTTCGCGCCCGCTTCGATATGTTTACGCGCTTTTTCGTCGGTTAAGAAGAGACCTGTTCCTTCAACAACTACGTCTACGTTGATGTCGCCCCATTTGAGATCAGCAGGATCTCTTTCTGAGGTAACGCGGATTGTTTTACCGTTGACCACGAGTTGGCCATCTTTGATCTCAACAGTACCGTTGAAACGGCCGTGTGTTGAGTCATATTTAAGCATATACGCCATATATTCAACGTCGATTAAGTCGTTAATGCCCACAACTTCGATGTCGTTACGCTCACATGCCGCACGGAATACAAAGCGACCGATACGACCAAAACCATTAATACCCACACGAATTGTCATCTGATATCTCCTTTTTGAGAGTTTCGATAAAAATAGAAATGAAACGCTGATTACGCTTCATATTTCTTTAAGAAATTGAGGAGTAGCGGAACAGGGCGCGCAGAAGCCCCTTTCTCTTTACCGGTGGTCCACGCGGTTCCTGCTACGTCTAAATGTGCCCATGGAATCTCTTTTACAAAGCGCTCAAGGAAGCAGGCAGCGGTAATCGATCCCGCACCACGACCTGGGCTAATGTTTGCGATATCGGCAAAGTTGGATTCAAGCATATCTTGGAAAGTATCTTCCCAAATAGGGAATTGCCATACCTGATCATCCGCTTTAAAAGCGCTCTCTTTGAGGCTTTCCGCGAGCGCGTCGTTGTTTGAGAATAGGCCGGATACGTCATAGCCAAGCGCTACAATAATCGCGCCGGTTAAGGTTGCGATATCGACGATCGCTTCAGGCTCATATTGCGTTGCGTAGGTGAGTGCGTCACATAAAATGAGGCGACCTTCCGCATCGGTATTTAAGTTTTCAATGGTGATGCCTGACATGCTCGTTAATACATCGCCCGGTTTGCACGCCTTGCCCGATGGCATATTTTCAACCGCAGGGATTACGCCCACAACATTGAGCTTCATGCCAAGTTCAGCTACAGCGCGGAACGTGCCGAGTACTGAGGCCGCGCCACACATATCAAACTTCATCTCATCCATGGCAGCGCCCGGTTTAAGCGAGATACCGCCTGAGTCAAAAGTGACCCCTTTACCGACGAGTGCAACGGGTTTTTCGTTCCCTTCGTTGTTATATTCTAAAACGATTAATTTTGGGGGTTCGTCACTGCCTTGGGCAACGCCTAACAGCGATCCCATGCCGAGTTTTTCCATCTCCGCCTGATCAAGCACTTTGACCGTGATTGAGGGGAATTCTTCAGCCAGTTTTTGAGCGCGTTCTGCAAGCGTTGTGGGATAAATCACATTTCCCGGCGCATTGCCTAAATCTTTGGTGAAGTTCATGCCGCTAACAAGGGCTTTGCCGTAGTTAAACGCGTTTTCTAAACGATCATTGGTCTCTTTTTCTAAGATATGAACGGTTTTGAGCGTACGCGCTGGGGCTTTTTCACTTTTGCACTCATCATAGATATAGAGTGCAGAACCCACCGCTTGCATTAATGCAGGGAGTGAGGTCTCTTTTTCAACACAGCGATCAAGCAGTGCGAAAGTAACGCTTTCCGCTTTCGTGCCTTTTACCCAATTGGTCGCCGCCGTGACGCCTTTTTTAAGGTTTTTAAGATTGAGTTTTTCCTCTTTCCCAAATCCAACAAGGAGCAGGCGTTTAGCTTTAATGCCCTCGACATTAAATAGAGGAAGCAGAGATCCGACCTTACCTGTAATATCGCCCGCATCCTTTAGCGCCTCGATCTGGCCACTCATGGCTTTATCGAGAGTTTTTGCTTCATTTGAGAGCGCCTCTTCACAAATTCCCACCACTAACACATCAGTTTCGTGTGTCGTTAGGGCATCTGTTGAGAGGGCAAAATTGATTTGATTGTTACTCATAATTTCCTCTATTTTTCGTTATATATTAAAGAACGAGACGGCCACGCAGTGAATTGGGGAACGCTTCGGTGATGACAACATCACAAAATTGTCCGATCAATTCTTGTGGGCCTTGGAAGTTCACAACTCGGTTATTTTCAGTACGTCCCGCAAGTTCGCGCGGATCGTTTTTAGACGGGCGATCCACTAAAATGCGTTGGGTTGTGCCCACCATATTTTGTGAAATGGCGCTCGCCTGTTCAGATAGTCGTTTTTGTAGACGTGCTAGGCGCTCTTTTTTCTCTTCCATGGGAACATCATCGGGAAGGTTTGACGCGGGCGTACCCGGACGGGGCGAGTAGATAAAACTAAAGGAGTGATCATAGCCGATCTCTTCCACAAGTTTCATTGTCTCCTCAAATTCCTCTGCTGTTTCGCCCGGGAAACCGACGATTAGATCCGTTGAGATGGAGATTTCAGGGCGGATTTCACGCAGTTTACGAATTTTTTCGATATATTCAGCTGCCGTATGATTGCGTTTCATCATCATTAAGATGCGATCAGAACCCGATTGCACCGGAAGATGCAGATGTGAGACCAGTTTTGGAACGCGCGCATAGGCTTCAATTAAACGGTCCGAAAACGCTAGCGGGTGAGAGGTGGTGTAACGGATTCGTTCAATCCCCTCAATTTGTGCCACATATTCGATTAAAAGTGCAAGGTCACCAATTTTTCCATCGGGCATTTCACCGCGATAATCGTTGACGTTTTGGCCAAGCATCGTGACTTCACGCACGCCTTGTTCTGCTAAAATGGCAATTTCACCGATCACATCGATAAAGGGGCGTGAAATTTCTTCACCGCGCGTATAAGGCACGATACAGAATGAGCAATATTTATTACAGCCCTCCATGATCGACACAAATGCGGTAACGCCTTCTGCGCGAGGTTTGGGAAGATGGTCAAATTTCTCAATTTCGGGGAATGATACGTCCACTTGAGTCCCGTTGCCTTTCCAGACATCCATCACCATTTTAGGCAGGCGATGCAGGGTTTGTGGTCCAAAAATCACATCAACGTAAGGGGCGCGTTTTTTAACCGCTTCGCCTTCTTGGCTCGCAACACAGCCGCCAACGCCGATAATCAGTTCAGGATTTTCTTCTTTCAGTTTGCGCCAGCGCCCAAGTTCTGAGAAGACTTTTTCTTGTGCTTTTTCGCGGATCGAGCAGGTATTTAAGATTAAAACGTCTGCTTCGTTAATATTTTCGGTTCGCTCAAGGTTGCAAAAGACATTCAAGCTGTCGGCCATTTTCTTTGAGTCATACTCATTCATTTGGCAACCTTGGGTTTGGATATAAAATTTCTTTTGTGCCGAGTGGGTCATATATTTTTTATTAATAAGTCGTTATCGGTGAATCGTAATTATGGGGCTATTTTAGCTTATTTCAAGAGTGAATTCAGGTTAATTTTCCATCGATTAGAAAAGGGTAGAATCCTTACAAAAAATCACAAAAGGCGTTTGTTTATTAAATTATCTCAACGATATGTCATGAAAGAATGACCGGTTAGTAAACTTATTGAGGGTTTTTAAGTTGAATCTTTCTGTAAATAGGATATGCTCAAATTGAGTATTAATGAAAAAATAATAAAACAACCATAAATGAAAGGAGTGAGGAATGAATCCGGGAATAAATAAAGAGCGAATTTCACTGCCCGAAGGACACGCCGTGCATGGCGATTTAACAGGTGCCGACATCGAACGCTTAACGGATGCAATTGCCGAAGAGCTAACCGCTAACAATGCGACGATTGTGGCGCATTATTATACCGATCCGTTAATCCAAACATTGGCAGAGAAGACCGGCGGATGCGTGGCGGACTCGCTTGAGATGGCACGCTTTGGACGAGATACGGAGGCTGATACGTTAGTTGTGGCGGGGGTTAAATTTATGGGGGAGACGGCGAAGATTTTAAGCCCCGATAAACGGGTGTTATTGCCGGATTTAGCGGCGGCGTGTTCCCTTGATTTAAGTTGCCCGATTGATGAGTTTAGTGCGTTTTGCGATCAGCATCCCGATCGTACGGTTGTGGTTTATGCCAATACCAGTGCCGAGGTGAAAGCGCGGGCGGATTGGGTGGTGACATCGGCCGTTGGGCTTAAGATTGTGCGGGCGCTTCATCAGCAAGGTGAAAAAATCCTCTGGGGGCCGGATCAGCATCTTGGGCGCTATATCGAGAAAGAGACGGGCGCGGATATGGTGATTTGGGAGGGGAGCTGCATTGTGCATGATGAATTTAAAGCCGATGAGCTCATTAAATATAAGGCGCGTTATCCGAAGGCGTCGGTGCTCGTTCACCCAGAATCGCCGATGGATGTCATTGCTGAAGCGGATGTGGTGGGTTCAACCTCGCAATTGATTCGTGCGGCAAAAGCTTCACCGGCAACAGAGTTTATTGTGGCGACCGATCGTGGGATTTTCCATAAAATGCAAGAAGCGGTGCCGGGAAAAACCTTCCATGTTGCGCCAACGGCAAGCCATGATGTCAGTTGCCGGAGCTGTGGGGCGTGTCCATGGATGGCGATGAATCATCTTGAGAAGATTCTGCATGTCCTTAAAACCGGAGAGAATCAGATTGAGGTGCCGGAAGCCATTCGTAAAAAAGCGAAAATCGGCATTGATCGGATGCTCAATTTTCGCTCTTAAAAGGGTATCAATCCCGTAGTTTTTTGGGTGATGGCGGTTACGGTTCAATCCAGATCAGACTTGCCATGCGCCCTGATTGATTGCCATCACGGCGATAAGAATGGAAGAGTTCTCGGTCGCTGTAGGTACAAAAATCACCGCCAAAAATATGCTCGCTTGGAATCCCAAGATGGGTGAGACGATTTTTAGCAAGCTGATAGATATCGGCAAAGACGCGGCCTTCCACCTCAGAGGAAGAGGGTCTAAATATCGCCTGATGATCTGAAGACTGAGAGGAAATCCCCAGTTGACGTTCGCGAAGCTCAAGGCTCATGCGCACCTCTTGGCCAATCTCAAACGCTTTTTGCGAAATTGCCGGCCCAAGCCAGATGTAATATTCATCGAGTGGAAATTGAGCGAGAGCGAGCGTCTCTTCGATCATATTGGTAAGCAAACTCTTCCAGCCGGCGTGAATTCCCGCCACTTCTTTTCCTTCACGATGCGCCACTAAAATGGGCAAGCAATCGGCGGTAAGGATGTAGGAAACCTCACGAGGCTTTGCGGTAATCGAGGCATCAGCACCAACCCCAATCAGTCTTTCATCAATGCGCACGGCAATGTTGGAATGAATCTGATTGAGATAAAAAACCGTGTCTGGCACCTCGAGCGCATCAAAGAGCCGGGATCTATTTTCCAGCACATGAGCGCGATTGTCCCCGCTTGATAAGCCTAAATTAAGCCGATCAAACGGCGCTTCACTTACGCCCCCAATGCGGGTTGTGGTATAGGCACGAACGTTTGGAATCTCAGGCCAAGTCGGCGTTAATAGCGTTATACCCGAGACATCAAGCAGGCCTTGTTTAGAAATGATCTTTGACATAGAGTTCATGATCCTCACGAATGGCGTCGATTAGCGTCGTCATATCTTTGGGCAGTGGTGCGGTTGCAAGCACGTCTTCACCGGTTTTTGGGTGGATAAATCCAACCTGATAGGCGTGTAGCGCTTGGCGTCTAAATCCGCGTAAAACATTTTCCGCATGATGGGTAAATTTTCTTGGGATTTTAAGACGGCTACCGTAATCTGGATCGCCCACAATGGGAAGATTGATATGTTGCATATGCACGCGAATCTGATGGGTGCGACCGGTCTCTAAGTGGCATTCCACTAAGGTGTGCTCACGGAAACGTTCAAGCACGCGAATGTGCGTAATCGCCTCTTTACCAGGATTCTCTTCAAGCTCTTCATCGTATTCGGTAATCATCATTTTTTTGCGATTATAGGGATTGCGCCCGATAAACGCATCGACGGTACGGCCCGAGATAAGTTCGCCCACAAGTAATGCTTGATAGACGCGGGTGACGGTACGTTCGGCAAATTGCTTTTGTAACGCTTCCGCGGTCTCTTCATTTTTGGCAATCACTAATGCGCCGGAGGTCTCTTTATCAAGGCGGTGGACAATGCCCGCGCGCTCAAGATCTTTCAGTGGCGGATAGTGATAGAGCAGGGCATTCATCAGGGTGTTATTGGGGTTTCCGGCACCAGGATGAACCACCATGCCCGCAGACTTATTAACGATTAAAAGATCGTCATCTTCATATAAGATATCAAGGGCAATCGCTTGCGGTTCTGGCGCCGAAACACCTTCATCGATCTCGATCTCAAGGCTTACCTCTTCACCGCCTTCGACAATGTCGCGGGGCTTGGGAACTTTGCCATTCATCAAAACTTTCTTCGCTTTGATAAGATTTTGAATTTGATTGCGTGAAATCTCAGGGAAAACTTGCGATAATACGAGATCAATTCGCGAGCCCGCATGGGCCTCGGTTAAAACTGTGGTAAATGTTTCTGAACGTTTCATAACTTTTGGGTATAATTTCGTTGCTGATTAAATTTAGGAACCATATTAATAAAATGAATAAGAAATTTCTAAGACTTTTTGTCTCCACGCTGGTTATTGTCGGCCTATCAAGCTGTTCTACACCGCGAGAAGATCGTATTAAACGAATGTCAGCGGTTCAACTGCTCGAAGAAGGGGATCGTGAAGTAAAAAGCGGTAACTATAAATCGTCGGTGGATCATTTTAACGCAGTTGAAGCTCGTTTTCCTCATAGTTCTTTAGCCGAGCAAGCGAAGTTTAATAAAATTTATGCGCTCTATCACGATCGTAACTTTGATGAGGCACTGCGCGAAATTGATGATTTTATGAAGCTCTATCCCAATCATCCGGATATTGCTTATGCGTGGTACATGCAAGGTTTAATCAACTTTGACCGTGCACGTTCTATCTTAGATAAATTGATGCCGCCCGATCGTTCTAAAATTGATCAGCAGCAGATGACCGATTCTCTTAATTCATTTTTACATATTCTAGAGCATTATCCCGATAGCGTCTATGCAGATGATTCAGCAAAACGTGTGGTCTATCTGCGTAACACCCTCGCCGAATCCGAAATGCACATCGCTGAGTTCTATTTCAAGCGTAAAGCCTATGTCGGCGCGGCCAATCGTGCGCAATATGTGCTCGATCATTATGACCAAACGCCCTCACTTTCCGATGCGCTCTATCTTCAAGTTAAATCTTATCGTGAGCTTGGATTAACGGATTTAGCGGAAAATCGCCTCGCATTATTGCGCCATAACTTCCCGCAAGATTCTCGTTTAGCTGAGTTTAATTAATGTGATTTTTTGGATCTATCGCGTGCTGTGGTGGCTATTACTGCCACCGATTGCACTCTATCGCTTCTATAAAGATTGGCGCTCACCGCTTGGGCGTCACTCTTTTAAGGCGCGTTTTGCCCTTGGTGAGATTCCCAAGGCCGATATTTTGATCCACGCCGTCTCTCTTGGGGAAGTGCGAGCGGTAACGCCCTTTGTTCATCGCCTACTTGAAACCTATCCCGATAAAAAAATCCTCTTTACCGCCACAACCTTAACGGGCAGTCGCCAAATCAAAGAGAGTTTTGGGGATCGGGTTCTCCATACCTTTTTACCGCTTGATGGCGGTGCGATGACGCGCCGATTTTTGAAAAAAGTCGCCCCTAGGGTGATCTTAATCATGGAGACGGAGATTTGGCCCAATCTGTTCCATCAAGCAAAAGTCCTCAATATCCCACTTTTTATTATTAGCGCGTGCCTCTCGGATCGCTCCTTTTATCGTTATCAAAAAATTCCTAAAACCATTGGCTCGCTCTTAAGTCAGACATATGTTCTAGCGCAAACCGATGACGATGTGGCGCGTTTTAAAGCACTTGGGGTAAAGTCTGCCCAAAAAATGGGCAATATTAAGTATGAGATGCGCGTGCCGGGTAAAGCGATGGAGGCGGTGAAAACTTTAACCTCGATTAAGGGCCCGACGCTTTTTTGGATTGTGGCGAGCACTCACGAGGGGGAAGAGGCGGGAATTTTAACGGAGTTTTGTCAATTAAAAGTGCAATTTCCGGAGCTAAAATTGCTCCTTGCGCCTCGTCATCCCGAGCGCTTTAAAGAGGTTGAAAACCTAATTAAAAATGCCGATTTACGTTATCTAAAACGCTCTGAAACGGCATTAAATGAATTTCATACCGATACCGATCTTTGGCTGATTGACACCATCGGTGAGCTATTGACCTTTTATGCGATATCGGATATTACTACTGTGGCAGGTAGTTTTGTGCCCATTGGTGGGCATAATATCTTAGAACCGGCCTATTTTGGCAAGCCCATAATAGTCGGTCCTTTCATGCATGAAAATAGTGAAATCTTTGAGCTTTTTAAGGCGAATAATGCCATTGTATCCTGCGACTATCCGGAGCTCGCAAACGTCATTAAAGAGCTGATTGAACACCCCAAAAAGAGAGAAATATTGGGGCAAAATGCGCATCGCACTATGATGGAAAATCAAGGCGCGAGCGACACCATTTTACATGCAATCGAACCTTTTATAGATTAGGTAAAGGGCGATTCGACGCGAATTGTCCGCACTTAATCGGCATTAGTCTAAATCCTTGGAGGAGGAAATATGAGTACTGATTTAAGTAGTAGAATTCGCCACAAAGACTTTGTGGAAAAAGTGGTCTCAGCGGAAGAAGCTGCATCATGGATTGAAGATGGCATGACCTTAGGGATGAGTGGTTTCACACTGTTTGGTGAGCCAAAAGTATTCCCACAAGCGCTCTCAGAAAGAGGCAAGAAAGAGACATTTAAAGTAAACCTCTTTACCGGCGCATCGCTTGGCCCAGCGGCGGACCAGTCTATGGCCGAAGCGGATATCTTAAATCTTAGACTCCCCTATCAAAGTAACCGCGTTTTACGTAAAAAAATTAACGATGGTGAAATCAAATATATCGACCAACATCTTTCATATACCGCAGAAGCGCTTCGCCAAGGCAGCCTTGGCAAGATCGATTATGCCGTAATTGAAGCGACAGCGATCACTGAAGAGGGTGAAATTATCCCAACAGGATCGGTCGGAAACTCGCCTATCTATGTTGATATGGCCGAACACGTAATTATTGAATTGAACTTAACGGCGCCAAAAGAGTACGAAGGCATTCACGATATCTACGTACCGGGCCCGCAAGGTGAAAATACGCGTCAGGAAATTCCGGTCTATGAGATTGGTAAACGCATCGGCACGAAAGGGATCAAAGTAGATCCTGCTAAAGTGCGCGGTATCGTAATTTCAGAAGAGCCAGACATTCCATCACCGCTTTTTGAACCGAATGAAGAGACCCAAGCGATTGCGGATAATCTTCTCTCGTTCTTTGAGCGTGAAGTGGAAGAAGGACGCTTAACTGAGAGCTTGGCACCACTTCAATCGGGTGTTGGATCGGTTGCTAATGCGGTATTAAGTGGCATGGCGAAATCGAAATTTAAAGATATCGTAGTGGCTTCTGAAGGGCTTCAAGATGGGATCTTTGACCTTATCGACGCAGGCGTTGTTAAATTTGCAGCAGCAACGGCATTATCTCTCTCAAAACGCCGTGTTGAGAGCTTAGCAGAAGACTTAAAACGCTATCAAGATAAGATCATTTTCCGCCCACAAGAAGTGAGTAACCACCCAGAGGTAATCCGCCGTTTAGGGGTGATCTCATTCAATACCGCGCTTGAAGTGGCCATCTACGGAAACGTCAACTCAACGCATGTAAGCGGCACGCATATGATGAACGGTATCGGCGGTTCGGGCGACTTTGCTCGTAACGCTCGTATCACCATTTTCGTCACGCAATCCACGGCAAAAGATGGCGCGATTTCAGCGATCGTTCCCTTTGTAACGCACGTTGACCATACCAATCATGACGTGGATGTGATTGTTACTGAGCAAGGCTATGCAGATATTCGCGGTCTTTACCCTGTGGAAGCGGCGGAAGTGATCATCGAAAACTGTATGCATCCGAAGTTTAAAAAGCAAGCTCGCGACTACTTTGAAGAAGCGAAAGCACGCGGGGGCAACACACCTCACGTATTAGAAAAAGCGTTCTCATGGCACTTAAACCTTAAAGAAAAAGGTACGATGCTATTAGACTAAGCGTCTTGATGCTAGGAAATCACACTAGATTGTAGACAATTGTAGAAATCAGAGAGGAGGCCGATCGGTCTCCTTTTTTTATGCGCCATTAAAATAGAGAATTTTAAAAAAGCGCCCTTTGGAGGCAAACAAGAGAGAAACAGGAAGCAGAAAAAAGATTGCTTTTTAAGCGTATTTAATTATATAGTGGGATAATTCAACGATTCATTTGAGAGCGATTAAGCCTTGATTTAAATTAAGAAAAAGAAATAAAATGAAGGCTAAGCGCATCGATTAGTGATCGATAAACGCACTCGCAATCCTTTGAATCGGCGATTTACATTGAATCTATTTTCAGTATGATCGGCTTTAATAAGCGCTCCTCTCGGCAAAATTGAGAGCGCGCGATTAATAACAATAATCATAAACAAAGACTATTAAAAATAGTTGTATCATTAGAGGAGATAATAATGAGTACTGATCTTAATAACCGAATTCGTCATCCAGAGCTGGCTAAAAAAATTGTATCCGCAGAAGAGGCCGCTTCTTGGATTGAAAATGGTATGACGCTGGGAATGAGTGGATTTACGCTCTATGGTGAGCCCAAAGTATTCCCACAAGCACTTGCAAAACGTGCAGACGGCGATAAATTTAAAGTCAATATTTTTACTGGTGCATCGCTTGGACCAACGGCCGATGGGGTGATGGCGGAAGCGGGCATTATTAATCTGCGTCTTCCATATCAAGCAAACCCGAGCCTGCGTAAAAAAATCAATTCAGGTGAAATTAAATACATTGACCAACATCTTTCATATACCGCAGAAACTGTTCGTCAAGGGACGCTCGGTAAGATCGATTACGCGATTATTGAAGCGGCGGCGATCACTGAAGATGGGCTGATTATTCCCACAGGATCGGTGGGGAACTCGCCGATTTATGTAGAAAAAGCGGACTATGTGATTGTGGAATTAAACACGAGCGCACCAAAAGAGTATGAAGGTGTTCACGATATTATGGTGATGCCAGATCAAGGCTCGGAGCGCCAGGCGATTCCAATTTACGATATCAGCAATAAACATATCGGTGAGAAGGGTATTCGCGTGAGCCCCGATAAGATTAAAGGGATTATTCTCTCAGAAGAACCCGATATTCCATCACCACTTTTCGAGCCCAATGAAGAGACCCAAGCGATTGCCGATAATCTCCTCTCATTTTTAGAAAAAGAGGTAGAAGATGGCCGCTTAACGGAGAGCTTAGCACCGTTACAATCAGGGGTTGGGTCGGTGGCCAATGCGGTATTAAGCGGCATGACGAAATCGAAATTTAAAGATTTGGTTGTTGCCTCTGAAGTGTTGCAAGATGGGATTTTTGACCTTATCGATGCAGGGGTTGTGAAGTTTGCGGTCGCAACCGCGCTATCTCTTTCTGAGCGCCGCGTTGCAACGCTTGCCAATGACCTTGCGAAATATCAAAATAGCATCATGTTTAGACCGCAAGAGATTACCAATAATCCAGAAATTATTCGCCGTCTTGGGGTAATTGCCTTTAATACGGCGCTTGAGGTGGATATCTACGGAAACGTCAACTCAACGCATGTCAGCGGTACCCATATGATGAACGGAATTGGTGGCTCGGGTGACTTTGCTCGTAACGCGCGCATCACCATTTTTGTTACGCAATCTACGGCAAAAAATGGCGCGATCTCAACGATTGTTCCTTTCGTGACCCACGTTGACCATACTAATCACGATGTCGATGTAATCGTCACCGAGCAAGGGTATGCGGACATTCGCGGTCTCTGCCCACGAGAAGCGGCTGAGAAAATTATCGAAAACTGTATGCATCCAACCTTTAAGCAGCAAGCCCGTGATTACTATGAGGAAGCGAAAGCGACCCGTAGTGGTAATACGCCTCACGTGTTAGAGAAAGCCTTCTCATGGCACGTGAATCTTGCCCAAAAAGGCACGATGTTACTCGATTAATGGATGGTCGATTAATCGATCCAGATTAAATAGAGTTAGACGTATTAGATTAAGCTGAAGCAGAGAAATCCTCGCTTCAGCTTTTTTATGTTTGCGTTTTACATAAAGAGATAATAAGACAAAAAACGAAGGCAAAAAAAGAGCGTAACTCCGGAGATTACGCTCTAATTGTTCGTGTGCATTGTTATTGTTCTTATCTGCACGCCTCCTTGGTTGCAACGGTTTCATTGCAGGTGTTTATGAGGCCCATTAGCGGATAACGGGCTGTGCAAGTTGGAAATTAGAGATATCTTCTTCCAGTGGCGTATTTTGATTGCGCGCACGACGTGCTGCATAGAAAAATAGCACCACTAAAACTGCAGTAATCACCGCTGCTAGGATTTGAGAAATATCCGCCGGCAATCCAAAGCCGATCGGCATATTGAGAATATAGGTAGTCACCGCCATCAACATAAATGTCCCCGGAAGGAGCGCAATCCAGTAATTACGGCGATCAATATAGAGGTACATCGCGCCAATAAAGAGGGCAATTACCGCGGTTGATTGGTTTGCCCATGAGAAATAGCGCCATAAAAGAGTGAAGTCGATCTGCAATAACACCGCTGAAATCGCAAACATTGGAAGCGCAATCCAGAGGCGACTTGTCATTTTTTTCTGGGGGATTTTAAAATAATCTGCCACAATCATGCGCGCACTTCTAAAGGCGGTATCGCCGGAGGTGATGGGGAGAATGATCACACCTAAAATCGCAATCGTGCCGCCGACAGCGCCAAGCATCGTGGTCGCCACTTTACTCACAACCACCGCAGGCCCGCCGTTGGCTAAAATATCATTTAACTCTTGGCCGTGGAAAAGACTCATGCCCGCCGCCGCCCAAATCATCGCGATAACCCCTTCAGCAATCATCATGCCGTAGAAAATTTTTCGCCCCTCGCCTTCAGATTCGGTAGTGCGTGAAATAATCGGCGATTGAGTGGCGTGGAAACCTGAAAGCGCCCCGCATGAAATGGTTAAAAAGAGAAGTGGGAAGATGGCAACGCCACCAGGATGCATATTTTCTAAGGTTAATTCAGGAATTGGCGCGCCTTTTACAATAAGACCAATGCCTACGCCAAGGGCGCTTAATCCCAATAAAATCCCAAAGAACGGATAGAATCGGCCGATAATTTTATCAATCGGGAGCAGTGTCGCTAAAACGTAGTACGCGAAAATCACCGAGACTAAAATTACGAGCGCCACTTTACCGCTCATTAAATTGTAAAGAAGATCTGCCGGGGCTGACACAAATACCGTCCCCACAAGGACTAAAAGCAGAAGCGAAAACGCATTGACGATATGTTTCATAAAGGAGCCAAAGAAGCGCTCGGCAAGCTCGGGAATATGGGCACCACGATTCCGGATGGAGATCATACCGGTTAAATAATCATGCACTGCGCCCGCGAAAATGGCTCCAAAGACAATCCATAAAAAGGCAACAGGACCATAGAGCGCCCCCATAATTGGGCCAAAAATAGGGCCGACACCGGCGATATTTAGTAGCTGAATTAACGCATTTTTACGCGTATTCATCGGGACATAGTCCACGCCATCACTATTGACAAACGCAGGCGTTGGGCGCTTTTCCTGTACACCAAACACTCGTTCGACATATTTACCATAAGTAAAATAGCCAACAATTAATAAAACGATACCGCCAAGAAAGGTAATCATTAAGGCCTCCAATTGCATGAGAATTTTTATTGTTAGAATCACACATTGCGCCCGATAATTGGCGCGTTAATTTCACTATAGCAAAGGTGTATGATGATTTAACGGCAGATAAATAGTATATCTATTATGCATTTTTGTTATAGGTCATCGCTGAGATAATCATGGATGATTATGCAGATAAAATGCAAAGAAGGGTAAAGACTTAAGGGTATTTTAAGAAGATTATCAACCGTTTTGAGTAAAGTTTGGTCATTAATATCTCACTGATTTTCTAATTAGTTGTTTTATTTGGCGGATAAATAACATACGTCATATGATTTTATGTTCTACGGTATTAATTTTATATTTCATACGCTATGATGACGCATTAAATTAATGATTTTTAAACAAAGGATAGATTATGGTTCGTATGTTTGCACGTTTTATGATGATTTTCACGGTGGCATTTGCAGTAATGGCGTGTGGCGCTGATGATAAGCCGGTTAAAGTGGCGAAAGATTACTTCACTCAAATTGAAAAAGGCAATATCGATGGCATGTTTGATCTAATGGATATGTCCGATGTATCACAAGAAGAGCTCAACATGATCAAGCCAAAATTTGAGATGATGGCAACAGAGATGGCGAATGAATTCAAAAAACAAGGCGGCGTAAAAGCGATGACTTTTGGCGAAGCGGAATATAACGACGATAAAACCATGGCAAAAGTGCGCGTAACGGCGAAAGATGCGAGCGGTGGTGACGATATCGTTGATATGATCACTCTTAAAAAAGTAAATGGAAAATGGAAAATCGCGCAATAACCATTGCCGTATAATAGACATGTAAAGAGAGGGAGAATGCTCCCTTTTCTTTTGCCCTAAAACTCTCAAAAAACCCAGAAATATTCTATGAAACGTCTTTTCCCCTCTATTTTTATCTCTTTAATAACATTATTAATGCCGTTAGAAAAAGCGATTAGTGCGCCTTTTTATGATCTGTTAGAAGAGGGCGATTTTATTTTCAGGGAAGGGACGGAGTTTGTGAGCGATGTGGTGCGCTCTCTTGATGATGATCTTTATAGCCATGTGGGCATGGTGATTTATGAGGAGGGCGCTTGGAAGGTGATTCATGCAACGCCCGATGAAATTGGCGATGGATTTTCCGGCGTTGTGATCGATTCCATTGAGTTCTTTTTAGCAAAAGAGCGGAGTGATCATTTTGCGATTTATCGTGTTAAAAATGAAGGTGTGATCGCCCAAAGCGCCACACAATTTGCACGGCTTCAGCAAGGCGTACCATTTCATTATGATGTCGCTCAAGGAACCTATTGTACGCGCCTTATTTATGATGCCTATCAAGCGGCGGATCTTGATTTGGAGGTGGAGTTTTCCTCCATTCGAGCGCCGATGGTAAGCGGTGATTATCTTTTTCCAAGCCAATTGCGCGGCTCTAAAAAAATTGAACTCATTTACCAAGGGCGCTACACCGATTTAGAGGATCATTAGTGATCGCTAAATGACTAAATCTACCGACGCTTTACGCCGGATTATTTTTGGGCATAATAGTAACATTGTCATGGGGTTTGAAGAGATTTTCATCGGGCGATTTGAGCGCAACATGACTAAAGGGCATTGACCATCCTTCTTGCTGAGCGCAGCGTAAGCAGGCCTCTTGCACTAAGCGTCCGGCCTGATAATAATAACCCGCTGCCGAGCCTTTCATCGAAATAATGATGGTATAAACCAGCGAAACCCCTTCGTTAATCTTACGAAATTCAACGCTAATTGAATTGTATTGATCATGAATATCGGTACCTTGTAAAAAAGTCTCCACAGCGGTATGGATTTTTTCAAAGACCACATCGACAGGGATTGAAAAGTGCTGATACGCGAGCCCAAAATCAACGACGGTATAGTAACCAAGCGAGAGATTTTTCGGTTTGGCGGCAATAAAATCCGCGGTTGGGTAGATAATATGGCTATTAAAGGATTCCAAATAGACTGCTTCTGGTGTTTGGCGTAGCACTTCCACAAAGGTGCCATCGGACATCATAAAGCTCTCACCAACGCGAGAGGGGAACCAGATCTCATCCATTTCAACGGGGCGTGAGGTAAGAGTTGCAAGCTCCGGTAACATCAAGCGAATACGGCCATTATCTAAAAGTGGGTTCACTAAATAGGCGCTATAGAGATTAATTTTTTCCACTTTCCACGGAATGCCACGATAAATAACGCGCTCTCCTTGGCGTGCAGCTCCTAAGTTTAAAAAGAGGCGAAGTTCTGAGAAATAGCGGGGCACATAGTTACGAAAGCCAAATAGAATCGCCATCAAAATTAAGATCGCAAGGCCAAACAGCACCATATCGCCCATGGAATGGAGCACGACTAAAAAGGCAAAGAGCGATAAAATAACCGCAAATAGACGATAGGCAAGCAGCAGCAAGCGCCATTTGAGATTGACTTTACGGGTATACCCATTACGCTCACGGCGCGCGATGAGCAGATCCATCGATTTCGTTAAAAGATATAAAATTCCAAAAAAGGTGGAAAACGCGGTAAATAGAATGAGGCCACGCCCGGTTAAAAACTCCCACGCCCCAATTTTTAATTTTTCCCAAAAGGTATAATCATCTTCGAGCGCATTGAGACTTGTTGTATAGGTCTCTTGCTGGCGTTTTAGATCGCGGTGGTAGCTTGTCCAATTTTTACCAAGTTCTGTGATGCGATTTTGAGCCGTTTTACTCAATTTATCCGTCGGAACGGTCTCAAGATATTGGAGTCCTTTTTCAAGCTCGGCAATTTTCTCATTGAGCGTTGTGAGATTGCGCGTTAATTTATCCCGTTCACGCGTCGTTTTCGTCATGCGCTGCACTTCGGCAAATACCGGTTGTACGATTTGAAGTAGCTCATTTTGCCAATCATAGCTATCGTCATCGGATACAGTGCTGAGCGCAAAGTGAGCGGGATCGATGCCACCAAGCGAGAGCCGTTCAAAGGCGCGGCGAGCTTCGGTCAGTTGAAGCTCTAGATGCTCAATTCGCTGTGAAACAGCACTTTTACTCTCTTCGGTTGTGGCGGATTTTAGCTCTTTTTGGAGCTCTTTAATGCGTGAATTCAGCTCTAAAATCGTCGCTTCAGTCTCTTCAAAGGCATCGCAACAATTGGGCTCTGCCACCTTTTCAGTGGGTTTTTGCGTAGTTTCGGTAAGATTTGCATCGGCTTGAGTTGCCTCATCATTGGCATAAACCGATGAGAAAGATGCGATAAGCGATAAAAACAAAATGCATAAAACGGAACTTTGTAAACGCGCTTTAAGACGAGTGAGGGCGATCACCATAAATGAGGACTCCTTAACACAGCGATAACACCAATCGATATGCGATCAATTGGTGGGGTTAAAAAGAGTCCATGCTATCAAATTGAGCGGTTAAAAAGATTAAAGAAGCGTAAATTATTAAGGCGCACGGTCCGATTTGCTCGGGAAAAGCGCTAAAAAACCAATATAAAGAAGTGGGAGCGCACCTGAAATAAGGACAATGCCTCCCCATGACAGACTTTCCCAAATGGGCGCGAAGAGCGTACTTCCGACAGCAGCGCCAATGTAGTAGGCGACAAAATAGAGGCTCGATGCCGTTCCGCGAAATTCGGTGGCGTGTTCGTTTACAAGCGCAGCCGCAAGTGAGTGAGCGGCGATCATTCCAAAACTGACAAAACAAAGGCCGATCATCACAATCCAAATGCTGGGAATGCCGGTGAGTAGCGTACCAAAGGCTAAGATCCCAAGGGCGAAAAAGAGAATGATTTTTAACTGAATGCGATTGGCAAGAAAGCCTGCAATCGGCGCGCTTGGAACACCGCAAATAAGCGCTAAATAGAGCGAACCAATCGCTGCAACCGAGAGATAAAAGGGAGACCCTTCAAGATAAAAGGGCAGATAGGTCCAGACGGCAGAGTAGGTCATCTGAATCATAAATCCAATACCAAAATAGCGCAGTAAGGTGTTATTTTTTAGATGGAAGGCAAAGCCTTTTAGATTCTCTTTAAATGAGCCCTGCGTTGCGCGGAAAAAGCGAGATTTTGGCAGAATAAACGTAATGAGCAGTGACACCACGGCACCTGCCGTTCCCAAAATAAAAAAGGCCGTTTGCCAAGAATAATGATCGGTAATTATTCCCGTTGCAATCCGCCCAAGCATGCCACCAAAGGCGTTTGCTGCGATATAGATCGATACCGCAATTTTTAGGTCGCGTTTGGCGATCTCTTCACCCATATAGGCAAGGGCGGATGCAGGAAGCGCTGCCACCGCAAAGCCTTGGATAAAGCGCAAAATGATAATTAAGGTAAAGGAGTGGGTCATCGGGATGAGTAAAAAAGTGATGACCGATAGGAACAGGGAACCGAGCACAAATGAACGCCTACCATAGCGATCGGTCAACATGCCAAGGACATTCAGCCCAATAATGAGTCCGATAATACTAAACGACATCGTGAGGCTTACAACGGTGATTGAGACCTCAAATTCGCGCGCAAGCACCGGTAAAATTGGTTGAAGCGGGTAAAGAAACGCAAAGATAAAAATGGAGGCGAGACCAAGACTGATCGAGATCTTCCAGAACTCGGGGTCTTTGAGGGTATAGGGCGTTGGCATGGTGGTGATTTTTATTCTTATATAATGAGATATTTCTATCTATCACCATATTACAACTTTACAAAAAATCAAGTATCTTAGCTTGATTTTTAGCAGGTTAAATTGGGATTTTAGCACCTTATCGAGGGTAAGCGATTCTTTTCGATATGGAATTTAAAAACCACGCCGAAACGTGGTTTGTGTGTCAATAGAGTGAAAATGTATCTATTTATGAGATGCATCGTCTTGCTTTGGGAGCCAAAAGCGAGAGAAGAGGCGTCCCCATCGGCTTAATGTATGATCAAGTTCGGTCACTGAATTAAAGTCGGTATAGATACTCTCATTATCTTCATTTAATAGATTACGCCCAAAATGTTGCGCTTCAAGCGGAAATCCGGCGTAGTTCAATATAGTAACGCCCTCATCAAACGCAAGGCCGGGCTTATCGATGGTGCGATTATCCATTTTTTCAAAATCAACCACTATAAAGGTATTAGTGCGATCAGGAATGTTAAGCAGCACTGAGGTGATTTTTCCGGCTGGAAAGAGGTGGTCGGAGGCGATGACCAGTAGGGTATCATCTGCGCTTTCATGGTGTTTAAGATATTGATAAAAATCCTCAATAATGCCATCTAAACAGTGTAAAACGCGTGGCATCACATATTTATAGCGATCATAATGAACGTCTTGACAGCGAAGCGCATCGACATGTCCATCTTCAAAGTGTGTATCAAGGGTATTGATGACCATAAAATAGGGCGCCTCTTGTTGGCTCAATTCATCGACTTTTTCCTTCATAAAGGCAAACAGATCATAATCGTGCATTCCACCATTCCAACTATCGAGCACATATTGATGATTGTGAAGCGCATTCATGCGGGGATAATCATAAATCTCCTCGGGGGAGAAACCATGTTGCGTATAGAAAATCCCTTTATTGGTAAATGTTTGCAGATATCCTGTTAAAAAGAGGTTGTGATAACCATTCTCTTTTAGCATATCGCCCATGCAAATCCCGTTGGGGAGAAAAGTATTCCGTTTATTGCGCTCGTGGCCGGTGTTACGGTTGATAAGTGGGATGGCGCACTGAGAGGCGACGGTTCCTGTAATCGTATTGGAGGTGATATTGAGCTGTTTAATATTGGTAAATTCAAGATGATCATTGGCAATATGTTTTAAATTGGGCATGAGCTCAGGGAAATATTCATCGTTGGCATAAAATTGGCGCTCAACGCCTTCCAAAAAAAGATAGATAATATTTTTCTTTTTGACGCCTTCAGGAAGGAGATATTCCGCCTTTTGTGGACGTTTGTCATAGGCATCAAACTGGGCAATCTCGGCATCACTTGGCTGGCTATAATAGAGTGTCCCCACGGTGCGAAGATTCATCGAAAGGGGGTGAAATATCAGCGTCGGAATGAGTCCTAATAAAAGCCAAGGGGAATAACTTTTTTTCGGTGTATACGGCAAAATAAAACGGCGGGTAGCCCAGTAACTCAACAGGGCACCACCGATTAAACCGCCACTAAAAATCATCAGTGGATAGAAATCACTTAAGCGATTAATCTCGCCAAAACCCATCGCTAAATGATAGAGAATCATCTCATTGATGCCACCGCCCACAAAGAAAAAGAGCAGGTAACTAATGAGAAACAGAATAAGTAAAATCGCCGGCACCAAGGAGGCAAGGCGAAGCACCCATTTTGGGGTGTGTTGAGTGCGCACCGCCGTTAAAATAATGAGCGTAGTTCCTAACGGAACCAGTAGCGTGGTGTAGATATTAAAAAATTGATCCATAATGGTTACACCTGATATTGCAATTTAAATTGTAAAACATTGTGGAACTCAAGTTTCAGCGCCTCGAACGTTTCATCTTCTGGGTAGAAAAATTGCGTTTCGCTCAATTGAATAATGCAGGAGCCAAAGTCTGTTTCGTACCGCATAATCATGGGAACGCCGCGAGGAACCGGCGACCAGACCTCTTCTCCGGTGGGGCTTCGGCGGATCAGACGCTGTTCGGGTACCTCTGTGGGTAGAGTTGCCATCAGGCGTTTGACAAGATCAAGATCGATCGGCACTAGATTTTTAATCGAGAGAAATTGGGCGCGTTCATAGCGCATCATATCGAGTGTATGCAGCGAAACCGGGCGAATGCTCATGCGATTATTATAATCATCCCACACAAGGCCCCCACGTAAAAAGAGAATTTCATCGACTTTAAGATTGCCGGCAAAGCGCTCAATCATCTCGTCAAACAGGCGAATCTCCATGCGATTAAAGCGATCGTCCAGGGTGACAAAGGTCATCTTGTTGCCCGCCTTGCTATAAGTGGTGCGCAGATCGGTAATCAGCCCCGCGGTGATGCTCGAATCATCGTTATTGTTATAGCGTTTGTAGGTGGGCTCCGGCATATTCATAATGGCGCTGATGGAGTTGGTGATGATTTGGTCGATCTCCGTTTGATATTGATCGATCGGGTGCGCGGTTAAGAAAAATCCGAGCGTCGCTTTTTCCATCTGCAAGAGCTCAAATTCACTTAGCGGCGTCGCGGGTTGCAACTCATGTTGCACCGCTTCGGCAGGGCCTGCATCAAAAAGTCCAAAGAGATCATCTTGGCCACTGGCGAGGTTTTTATGATGTTGATCGGCAAGTTTAAGTGCCTCCGGCAGCGTTTCAAAAAGTTGCGCACGATAGGCGGCGCGATCGAGCACCGTTTCGAGAGATTCATCAAAGCAATCAAGGGCACCGGCGCGAATTAAGATCTCAATGGCGCGTTTATTGGTTCTTGAGAGATCGATGCGGCGGCAAAAATCAAATAGATCTTGGTAAGGCCCATTTTTATCGCGCTCTGCGGTTAATTGCTCCGCGGCCGCTTTCCCGTAACCTTTAAGCGCCCCTAAACCATAGATAATCTCATTTTGACGATTGACGGTAAATTGATAGTAGGACTCATTGACATTCGGGCGACGAATCGGAATCTCCATCGCCATACACTCTTCAATAAAGATCACCACTTTATCGGTGTGATCGAGGTCAGAGGAGAGTACGGCGGCCATAAATTCCGCAGGATAATGATGTTTTAAATAGGCCGTTTGATAGGAAAGCAGGGCGTAGGCGGCGGAGTGAGATTTGTTAAATCCGTAGCCGGCGAATTTTTCCATCAGATCAAAAAGGTGTCCCGCTTTTTCTTTATCAAAGCCAAGCTCATCGGCCCCTTTCATAAAGAGAATGCGCTGTTTCTCCATCTCTTCAGGGAGCTTTTTACCCATAGCACGACGCAGTAAGTCCGCGCCACCGAGGCTATAATTCCCGATGATTTGCGAGATCTGCATAACCTGTTCTTGGTAAACAATCACCCCGTAAGTCGGTTTCAGCACCGGCTCAAGTTCATCAAAGGGATAATCCACATCGGCAAGCCCGTGTTTTCGGTTGATAAAGTCCTCAACCATGCCCGATTCAAGCGGGCCAGGGCGGAAAAGTGCCACAAGTGCGACAATGTCCTCAAACGTATCGGGCTGCATACGGCGAAGCAGATCCTTCATCCCGCGGGATTCAAGCTGGAAGACAGCGGTGGTTTGGCACGCTTTGAGAAGATCAAAGGTGGGTTTATCATCGAGCGGAATGGCTTGAATATCGATGGTTTTATCGCGATTATATTCGATATTTTTGAGCGCCCAGTCGATAATCGTGAGTGTTCGGAGCCCTAAGAAGTCAAATTTAACAAGGCCCGCTGATTCAATATCGTCTTTATCATATTGCGTCACCAGCGCGGCGGATCCTTCCTCGCAATAGAGCGGGGAAAAGTCGGTGAGTTTGGTTGGGGCGATCACAACACCGCCGGCATGCCGTCCGACCGATTTGGTTAAGCCTTCGAGCTGCTTTGCAAAATCGATGAGGATTTTAACCTCTTCATCTTGGTGATAGAGATCGTGGAGTTCAGGCTCTTGCATCATCGCTTTTTCAAGAGTGATACCGAGCTCAAAGGGGATCAGTTTTGCGATATTATCCACAAATCCATAAGGATGGCCAAGCGCGCGCCCAACATCCCGAACCACCGCTTTTGCCGCCATCGTTCCGTGGGTTGCAATCTGCGAAACCGCCTCGCGCCCATAGGTATTGGCCACATATTCAATAACGCGGTCACGGCCTTCCATACAAAAGTCTACGTCAAAGTCCGGCATCGAGACCCGTTCGGGGTTTAAAAAGCGCTCAAAGAGAAGGTCATAGGGTAGTGGGTCAAGATCGGTAATTTTTAGCGCCCACGCCACAAGAGAGCCCGCTCCCGAACCTCGCCCAGGCCCGACGGGGATGGCGTTATCTTTGGCCCATTGAATAAAGTCTGCAACGATCAGGAAGTAGCCGGGAAAGCCCATATTAATAATGACGTTGAGCTCCGTATCGAGCCGTTCCCAATATTTTTTATGGCTGTCGCGCGTCTCTTTACCGATGCGCTCCTCAAGGCCCACTTCCGATTTATGGCGGAAATACTCATCCATCGTCATTCCCTCAGGAATGGGGAAGTTCGGCAATTGCGGTACGCCTAAGGTAAGTTTTACGTTACAGCGTTTTGAGATCTCGACAGAGTTTTCAAGCGCTTCGGGAAGATCGGCAAAGAGTGCCTCCATCTCCTCGGGAGAACGTAAATATTGCTCTTTAGTGTAGTTTTTAGGGCGATTCGGATCGCTCAATACATGGCCCGATTGAATGCAGGAGCGCACCTCATGAGCCTCAAAGTCTGATGATTCCATAAAACGCACTTCATTATGCGCCACTAACGGGAGATTTTGCGCTTTTGCAAAGGGAATTGCCGCTTGAATAAAACGTTCATCATCCTCAGAGTTGGTTCGTTTGACACCAATGTAGAGGCGATTATCGATAAAGGGCTTAAAGAGCCCTTGAAGGGTGTGAAACGCCGCTTCTTCCGAGAGATTTAAGAGGGCATGCCCAAGGTGACTCTCTTTCGATAAAATCACAATCAGTCCCGCGTGATACTCATTTAACCACTCAGGTTTAATGTGCGGAACGCCTCGAATTTGTCCTTCGCGGTAGCCCTTACTTAAAATTTCGGCAAGATTGAGATAACCATCGTGATTTTGCGCAAGAAGCGTAATTTTTCCAACCCGATCATCTTCTTCGGTAACAAGCAGTGCATCGGCTCCAAAGATCGGCTTAATGCCATTTTTAAGCGCCTCTTTATAAAACTTGATTGCGCCAAATTCATTGCCTAAATCGGTGAGTGCCACCGCCGTTGCCCCTTGTTCTTTAAGCCGAGCAAAGAGAGGTTTAATCCGGATAATCCCGTCAGAAATGGAAAATTCAGTATGTAAATTTAGATGAACAAAGCTCATAGACGCGCCGTTACAATTGGGTAAATAAGGGATGGAATAAAAGATAAAATTGTATCACAAAAGGGGGATTTACAGGGAGGGAAAGCGGGCATTCTTTAATCGATTTCGTGGATGATTAGGTCTCGTTTAGAAGGAAAATCAGGCGATTACAAGGATGGAGTGAATCCTTGACCATTCGCATTAGATGGTGCGTTTTAATTGATATATAAAATCATATAATATCGTTTGATAAATATAAAACACCTGCTATACTACTCTCACATTCCTTGATTGTGATCTAATCAAAGAGATATATCGAAGAGCATAATTTGAATAACGAATTAGGAGTAACAGCAATGGCTGACTATAAAGCATTAGCAAAGCAGGTAAAAGAAGAACGTAGATTTTTAATGAATGAGTGCCAAGAAGTCGGTAAAGCGATGTATGGCCTTCATATGGCGGCGGTGAAAGACGGCGCACTTGAGAAAAAAACAAAAGAATTAATTGCGCTTGGCATTGCCATCAGCAAACAGTGTGAAGGATGCATTGTCGCACACGTAGAATCGCTTTTAGCGATGGGCGCAACGCTTGAAGAGATCGCGGAAGTGGTCGACGTTGCGGTTCTAATGGGCGGAGGCCCTGCGGTTACTTATGGTGGTAAAGCCATTGAGATCGCAAAACAGCTCAGTGCATAATTTAATGTAATCCACATTAGAAAATGCAGTAACATCTTTTCGATTGCTAAATCTTTTAGTACTTTGACCCAATCTCGTAGGTTGGGTCTTTTCTGCGTTTTTCGGGGTAAATCCTCGGTGGATAATGGCATTAAAAATCGTATCAAACAAGGGCAAATCAAAAGGCTTGGACAGAGGCCCCTAAGTTCGATTATGATAGCGTAAGTGCATTAATATAATAATAAACGAGCGATCATAAAAGAGAGGAGTCTATGACCAAGTTGCCGACTGATTTAGCCCTTTTTAATTACCTTTATCGTGAATATGAGGCCCCATTTCGCGACTTTGATACTAAATCGCGTCCGACTAAAATGTATGTCCCGATCGATTTGGCGAAAACGGCGGCGCATTTTAATCTCGATCCTGATCTCATCTACGCGCGTTTTCTCTACTATTTGGAAGAAAAATATAGCATTAAACGGGAGCGTGGGCCGGGCGTATCGCTCTTTTTAGAGATGAATGGCTCGCTGTGTGTCAATTATCCCTACCTTTCCGCGATTGTGGCCGATCTTCGGGTCGGTTTCCGTAAAGAGCTCTTTATTCTCTCCGCGTCGCTTGTGGCCGTTGCGATCTCCATCATTGCGCTCTTAATTTCCGTGGTGAAGTAGCGTTAAGCGTATAAGAGAGGAATCTTTCATCAAAGAACTCCCTCCAAAGTAATGGTTAAGAATGGTTAAGTTGGAGGGAGTGTTCTCATTCATGAGTAATTTATGGATTAGATTGTATCGATTACTCCTGATTCCACGCCTTAGGCATAATAAAGCCATCATAGAGTGGCTCGGAGTGAATATAATCACGAAACTCATCAGATTCGTAGGCCTCTTTCAGCGCCTTCGCCCATTCGGTATCAAGATCCTCACCGCGGATTGAGACAATCACCACATGTTCTTCAGGCGTTGCCTCAAGTGCCAATCCATCACTCATTTTTAAGCCCGCATTAGCGATATAATTCCCATTAACAATGGCAAAGTCCACATCTTCCAATGTCCGTAAACTTTGCGCTGGATCGATCTCTAAAATCGAGAGCGTATAATTCCCCGGCAGAATCGATTTCGCGCTAAAGGTGGCAATCTCGGCATTTTCATCAATGGTAACCCAGCCAAGGGATTCTAGTAGACGAGCGGCGCGTTCTCCATTAACGGGATCTTGCGGGATCGTCACCGTCATCCCATCTTTCACCGCATCGAGAGATGCGTGGCGCGTTGAGCGGAGCGATTGGGGTGCGCTTGCCGTATCAGCAAGCTTTACCATATTCATTTTTAAAATGGGATTGACGCTCTCCATATAGGCGCGGCTCTGGAAGACGGTGGCATCAATGGCGCCTTCCTTCATCGAGGGGTTGAGTTGGCTATTTTGCGACACCACGCGTACTTTCACCTTAAATCCCTTCGCTTCAAGAATCGGGCGAATCCCCTTCTCAAATTGATCCACATAGGTGGACGGACCAAAGCCCATAGTGATGGTTTTTGTAGCGTTCGTGTCATCGTTATCGCCACAGCTACTCAAAAATAACATCGATAAGAGCGTAAGTGCGATAAAAAGTGGTCGTTTTAACATTGAATGAATTAAGGGCATCATATAAACCTCCTTGTTTTATAGATTATCTGGATTGGATTGATTGGATCTGTCAGTTTGGTTAGACTCTTTCTGCCACGCTTTCGGGTAGATAAACCCATCAAAGAGCTCATCGGAGCGAATATAGGCTTCAAATGCGTCCGATTCATAGGCCGCTTTTAGATCATGTGCCCACGGTTTATCTTGATTGACGGCGCGAATCGCCACTTTCACAAGGTGTTCGGGCGGGGAATCTTCAATCACAAGGCCATCACTAATTTTATCCCCTTGATTGGCCACATAATTTCCATTAATAATTGCAAAATCAAGGTCGGCGAGCGCGCGAGGCAATTGGGCAGAGTCCATTAACACGAGTTTAAGCGCATACTTTTTCGGGGTGACGGAATTGATGTGAAAGGTGGCAATCTCTAAATCTGGCGGGATTTCAACCCAATCGAGATCTTCTAAAATGCGCACAGCCCGCTCAAGGTTCACTGGGTCATTCGGGAGGCCAACGCTCATCCCATCTTGAATTGCATTAAGGGATTGGTGCTTTAAAGAGCGAAGCGATTGCGGCGCGCTTGGCGTGTCGGCCCAGACGATCATATCAGCATCAAGGCGGCGATTCATCTCGATCATATTGGCGGTACTAATATGGACCGAGGCATCAATCGCACCCTCTTTTAGCGCGGCGGGAATCATCGAGTTTTGCGAGAAGGTTTTCGTCTCAACACGATATCCTTGCGCTTCCAAGATCGGTTTGATGCCATTTTCAAATTGATTGATATAGGTGGAAGGCCCAAAACCGACGGTGATGGTGTCCGTGGGATGTGTGCTCGGCGTCGCGCTCTGTTGGGGAGATTCTTCACTATTGCCGCAACTCGTTAATAGCATTAATCCGGCGCCAAGAAGGGGAATCATCAGCGGGTGGAAAAAGCGCCACATTCGAGGGGGTGTGGCATCGGGGTCGAGCGGTCCGGTCGGGCGCGTCATAGTATTAGATAACATAGTGATCTCCTTTAGGGTGGTTAAGTCTGTTATCGCGATGTGAATTGAGTGCGGATTTTGCAAGACTAATGAGAACGGCATCTTCCATCGGCGGATTATGAAGTCCTGCGCGAACGTCACGATAATAGCGCTGTAAGGGGTTATTCGCTTGAAGGGAACGGGCGCCCACAAGACGCATCGCAAGATCGACAATTTCAAGGGCATTTTCTACCACAGCAACTTTGACTGCCGCAAGCTCATCGCCTAACGACTCTCGTGTTTCTTGGTCACTTTCGTCCCATTTGTGGGCAACGCCATAGAGAAAATGATCGTTTTGCAATATTTTAAGGCGCATCGCACCGAGCTTTTGTTGCACCGCTGGGAATTGGGCAATGGTGCCACTTGCAATACTATTGGGCGCGTAGGTGTTGGCAAAATTGAGCGCATAATCAAAGGCAGCAATGCTGATGCCGTGATAGACCGCCGGAATATGCAGCAGCCAGCCACGGGGAGACTTTTTACCCGGCTCAAGATCGTAGAGATAGGCGTTGTCAGGCAGCGAAACGTGATCGAGCACAAGGTCGTGACTGCCGGTTGCGCGCATGGCAATGGAATTCCACGTCTCATCAATGGATAGGCCGGAGTACTCACGTTTGACTAAGAAGTTTGCTACGCGATCGCTCCCGGTAATTGAGGCGCTGACTACAAAATAATTCAGCACCGGTGAGAGTGTGGTAAAGGTTTTGCGCCCATTAATTATCCAGCCAGTTTTGGTTTTCGTTGCAGTGGTTTCAGGCTTACCGCCGCGGGTTGGGCTACCCGTTGCAGGTTCTGAAGCGGCATTATTAATGAGCGCTCCATTTGTTAGCACATCGCTCGCAAATTCTTTAAAAAGCTCGGGCGACCATTCATCTGTTTGGCCTAAATTTTGGGTGATGCCCATATGCCAGCCGATCGCAAGGGCGGGTGAGCCATCCATCTCCGCTAAGGTTTGTTGCATTTTTAGCAGTTCAACGAGCGAAATATCGAGCCCGCCATGAGTTTTTGGAAGGACAATTGCCGGATAATCGATGGCGCGGAGGTCGGCAATATTATCAAAAGGGAAGCTGTTTTCCTCATCGTGTTCTGTGGCGCGATCGCGAAAGGGGCGTGCGGTTTTACGAAGAAGTGCTAGGCGTTCATGAGGGGTAGAGAGGTGTAATAAACTCATACTAGATCCTTTAGTTGTGATGTTTTTTTGTGTAATTAATATGCAATGAGAGATTAAAAGAAGGGGGAAATCTGCGCTTTTTTCCGCTTACTAGGGATTTTAAGACGAATAGAGCCACAGATGCCCCCTAATGGAGTGATCCGTTAATTGG
>JAAZCI010000198.1 GCA_012513365.1 Lysobacteraceae bacterium | reverse complement strand
GCGTGCTGAGGAGATCTTAGCGAGCCAGAATGAACCGCGCGTTTATCTGCCTATGGATGGTTTAGGCAGCTATAATGATTGCGTTCAAAAGTTACTCTTTGGTGCGGATCACCCGCTCTATCAGGAAAAGCGTCTCGCCACGGTACAATCGCTCGGGGGAACGGGTGCGCTTAAAGTGGGTGCTGATTTCCTCTTTTCAATTGTGCCTGCAGGAACAAAAGCCTATATCTCTCGCCCTACGTGGAATAATCACCGCGCTATTTTTGAGGGAGCAGGCTTTGAAGTCGATGATTATCCTTACTTTGATGAAACAACGCGTGGCGTTGATTTTGAAGGGATGTATCAATTTTTAAGCGAACTTCCTGAAAGCTCGGTCGTGATTTTACATACCTGTTGCCATAACCCCACCGGCGCGGATCTCACTATTGAAGAGTGGGAAAAACTGGCTGATCTCTTTAAAGAAAAGAGTCTTATTCCCTTTTTAGATATGGCGTATCAAGGATTCTCGAAAGGAATTAAAGAAGATGCTGCCGCGATTCATATCTTTGCTGAGCGTGGTCTTCCCACCTTTATTGCAAGTTCATTCTCAAAATCGTTTTCACTTTATAGCGAGCGAATTGGTGCGTTAACGGTGACAACGAGTGATGAAGCGGAGCAAGTGACGGTCACCTCACAACTTAAACGCATGGTTCGTGCGATCTATTCATCACCGCCATCACACGGTGCGCGCATTGTGCAATGTGTATTAGCTGACGATGAGCTTCGTGCATTGTGGGAAAAAGAGCTTGGCGAGATGCGTGATCGAATTAAAGCGATGCGTGAGAAATTTGTCAAACTCCTCAATGAGAAGCAGTCTAAAGTGGATTTTGAGTTTATTAATCAGCAAGCCGGGATGTTTTCTTATTCAGGGCTTGATAAGAATCAGGTTGCCAAACTCAAAACCGACTATGCTATATATACCGTTGATTCGGGAAGAATTTGTATCGCTGCGCTCAATGATAAAAATATCGAAGTTGCAGCCGAAGCGGTTGTTAATGTATTATAGTTAATAGAATACGCAAATTATTTTGGGGGTACGTATGCAAAAAGAGAGTTTATTTATTTATAAGCTTCCACTGTTCATCATTGGTTTATTATGTGCAGTGGGCTGGATCGCACTTTTCTCGGTCATTCTTTTTAGCTAATCGCGAAAGATACGAAGATAAGTAGCAAGACAGATTAAAAAGAGCTATCATTTTTGATGGCTCTTTTTTATTGCAAGGAGAAAATAGAGATTATGACGATCGAGCTTGAGCGCGCCCTCTTTTTAGCGCTAGCAGAGCAATCATCGCTCTCATTACCAAAATGGTGTGAGGCGCAGGGTATCTCATATGAGGTGGGCGAGAAGGTGTTTGATACGATTCAAGCTCAAGGCGGATTTTATAAGCGAGAAGGCGAGTGGATGGATCGTATCTCTCCCTATACGCCGCTCAATCAAGAGGCGATTAGTACCCGTCTTCAAGCTTGCGAGATTCCGGTAGCGGTTGAAGTGCTTTTTGATACCGACTCCACCAATAAAGCAGTGCTCGCCGTTGATCCGCTCGATTCTGCGGCGCTCTGTGTGGCGGAAAAGCAGAGTTCAGGCCGCGGCCGGCAAGGTCGTGAATGGAGTTCTCCTCTTGGGCGAAGTCTCTATTTTTCACTACGCTATCCCTTTAAGCTTGATGATTATGCGCGTTTAAGTCCACTTAGCCTGCAGGTTGGTATGGATTTAGTGGAAGTTTTGCGCGCGTTTGGGATCGATGCAAATCTTAAATGGCCTAATGATATTTGGGTTCAAGGGGAAAAACTCGCCGGTATTTTGCTCGAAACGTTCCCCCGAGAAGGGAGCGTGATGGTTGTGATCGGCATTGGGCTTAATAATCACACCATGCGGGAAACCCTCTCGGCAAGTTATAACGCGACCTCGTGTGAAACGCTGTTAGGCACGCCTCTTGACCGTAACTCTATGGCAGCGCTGTTGGCGCAAAAACTGTATGAAAGTTGCGAGCGCATCGCGCATGGTGAATCGCTCCGTATTGATGAGCGTTGGCCGGATTATAGTGCACTATTAAATACCCGAGTGAAGGTGATCTCTGGGGATTCTGTGATCTATGGGCAAGAGCTTGGCGTTGATGGGGATGGGGCACTTCAATTTATGGATGAGAATGGCAAGCTTCATTCGATTTATTCAGGGGAATTATCGCTGCGTCCGGCGGAATAAAACATCCTTAAATCAACAGCAATAAAAAAGCCTCGTCTGCGGTTCAAAATGAATCCTATCTCAGCGAGGCTTTTCTGTTTACAGCTCTGTTTAGGGCTACTGATTTTTATTTACAGCGAAGGCTAATCACACGTCCTTGGCGGTAGACCACGGTACAATTTTGCCCGTTACGGTAATTGCTGCAGTAGTTCGCACCCATGGAGACATTGCCCACTTGGCAGCCCATAATTTGGCCCGATTTGTTGCGAACGATCTTCAGTTTCCCAGAGGTTGAGAGGCTCTTATTGGGCGCAGAGCTTAAAATCCCTTCCTCTTGGTTGCCTTTTTCAAGTTTTGGCATGGTGCCTTTTGGAGCAGAACCGCGGCTTGCCGCTTGCTCTTGAACCGCTTGTGGCGCACGCTGATTGCTAATGGCGCGTTTTTTATTCGCCTCATTTTTCAGTTCAATTAAGATCTCAGCGGTGATGACATCGCTTACCGGCATCTTTTTACTGGTTAAGAAAGCATGAAGTTGCTTTTTCGTATTCGGGCCCATTTTCCCATCCGGTTTAATGGAATACCCCAGTTGCTGTAGGTATGACTGGCCTTTTTTAAGCGCGGCTTCTTCTAAGAAGGGCATCAACGCTTCATTAACGTGGGTGCCTGCCAGTAATTTTTCCTGTTGACGGAAACGGCGTACTGCATTTTGCGTTGCCGGGCCATCGACGCCATCGGCTTTCCCGGTGAGGAGATTAAGCCCAATGAGATAAGCTTGCGCGGTTTGCAGGCGTTCTTCTTCCGCTTTGGCCGATTTTAACTCAGCGAGATAATCATCACTGAGGGTTGTGCCGGCAAGGCCATCAATCGCGACGAGCATAAATGGAATGTCGAGCTCATCATTGACGGGAATCCCGCTTCGCTCTTTCAGTTCACGGACGGCGCGTTTGGTTTTAGGGCCGAGTGATCCGGTCGGGTCATCCTCCATATAGCCCTCTTTTTTGAGGAAGCGCTGGAAGGTATTGATCACCTCGCGGGTTAAACGGCGTTCGGTATCGCCGCCGATTTTTCCATCGATCTGAAGATGGTAGCGCGCTTGGAAACGTTTAACCGCTTCGTCCGTTGCCGGGCCCTCTTTTCCGTCGATCACTTCAATATAGTCGCCGGTATAGGCGAGCATCAATTGTTGCAAGGTGAGCTTATCGCTGCCGCCCGGTTTATAGCCTTTAATCTGAATGCCTTCGCGCTCAAAGAAAACGGCGAGATCTTTGTCGGAGGGATTTAAGTCATCGACGTTGTAGAGCACCATTAAAAAGAGCGGGGATAAAAGACCGGTTTCGGGGAGCTTTTTCGAGGCTTCATAGGCGCGAATTGCGCTGCGCGTTCCGGGGCCATTGAGTCCATCAACATCGCCCTCATAAAAGCCTTTTTCTTTTAAGCGCGCCTGCACTTTTTTACGCACATCTTTTTCAAGACGAGCTTCCCATTTAGGCGCAAGTTTTCCGGTGGGTTCAACGCCAATGGAGGTTTCGTACGAGGTGATTCCCTCGCGGGTTTGCGGACCCATCGCTCCATCGAGCGCATAGGGGAAATGCCCCATGATACGCAGCCATACTTGGCGATTTAATAGGGTGTTTGAGTGGGCATCAAAGATGGTTTTTTTGATCTCATCGATCGAATGTTCAAACTCAGTAAGGCGTGGTGTTTCATCGGTTGCTTCATTGTCTGATGTTTCGCTGATGGGGGTTTCATCAACCTCATCAAGATCGTCGACGAGATGAATGATCTCGTTCGTTTCCGCATCCTCTTTCTCTTCGAGCGCTTCAATGGATTCGATCTCAGTAAGAGGCGTGTTGGTTTCAGCCTGCTTTTCAGGAACCGGGGTTAGTGTCATCGGCTCTTCTGGTGTTATCGTTTCAGGTGTGGTGGTTTCTGCGTTAACGGTTGAATCAGTTGTGTTTGATTCACTCGGAGTGGTTTGAGGGGTGTCCTCTATTGTCTCATCACTCTCCGCGCGAGCCACAGGAATCGGGGTGGGCGCCGTTGGAACGCTTGAAACATTGGCATTTTTTTGATTTGCGGTTGATCTATCGGCTTCTGCGATCGGAGTTTTCTTAAAACGCACGCCGTAATCAATGAGCTCTTTATCTCTAAAGAGGAACATGAGCAGGCGGGGCGATAGATTGCCGAGCTCATCGAGCCCGTGGAAGCGCTCGTAAGCAATGGTTGCCGCGCGGGTGCTAAAATTATTGACTCCATTGACATCATCGTGATAAAAATCGAGCTGTTTGAGGCGTTTTTGCAGTTTTTTGCGCACCTCTTTTTCAAGCGGGACTTCCCATTTGGTGTCG
>JAAZCI010000197.1 GCA_012513365.1 Lysobacteraceae bacterium | reverse complement strand
TAGCTACACTACGAGCGTTATTTCCATTTATTTATTTTATCAAAGGATTTTTCAATGAAATTATTTAAAGAGTTCAAAGAGTTTGCGATGCGCGGTAATGTGATCGACCTCGCCGTTGGGGTGATCATCGGAGCGGCGTTTAACAAAATCGTCTCCTCACTCGTTGCGGATATTATCATGCCCCCGCTCGGAATTTTAATTGGCGGAATCGACTTTAAAGATTTCTCGCTCGTCTTAAAAGCCGCCACCGAAGAAGCGCCGGAAGTGGTGCTCAATTACGGACTCTTTATCCAAAATATCTTCGATTTCACCATCGTTGCCTTCTCAATCTTTATTGCGATTAAAGTGCTCAACAAGCTCCATAGCAAAAAAGAGGAAGAAGCGGCGGCCGCGCCTGCAGAACCAACCCCTTCAAAAGAGGAATTGCTTTTAGGTGAAATTCGCGATCTACTTAAAGAGAGCAATCAAAAATAATCATCTAATGTAAATCAAAGGAGTGCCATGCGGGTTCTATTTACCTCGACAAACGAGAAGAGTTTTGCGCGCTGGAGGGATCAACTTTCAGCGCTCGATTCACGGATTCAACTGGTCAATCTCGCGGATAATCCCGATCTTGATTCGATTGAAATCGTCCTTGCATGGCAACCTCCCGAAGGGATTTTCCCTCAGTTAAATAACTTAAAATTGATCCAATCGCTCGGCATGGGCGTCGATCATCTCTTTAAATGCCCCGATCTTCCCGAAGATATTCCCATTAGCCGCATTATCGACCCCGATATGACTGAGCAGATGTGCGAATATGCCCTCTATGGCACGCTCAAAGCGTTTCGTAAATTTCACCTCTATCAACGTCAACAAAGAGATCAAATCTGGGAGCCCCTTTCGCGGAATTTTCACGATCAATTTTCCATCGGTATTTTAGGCTTTGGCGAACTCGGCTCTGCCATTACCGAGCGTCTTTATAAAAATGGATTTACCAATCTGCACGTCTGGTCGAGAAGTAAAAAACGCACCAAAATGGCGCTCTCTTATACCGGAAGTGACGAGCTCAATCCCTTTTTAAATGAACTTCAGGTGTTAATCTGTCTATTACCGCTCACCCCAGAAACAACGGGCATTTTAAACCGCGATACCTTATCAAAATTAGCGCCCGGTGCTTTTTTAATTAATCCTGCCCGCGGTGAACATCTCATTGAAAACGATCTTCTTGAATTATTAAACTCCGGTCACTTAAGCGGCGCACTTCTTGATGTGTTTGATGAGGAACCGCTGCCACAAACACACCCTTTCTGGCAGCATCCCGATATCGAGATTACCCCGCACATTGCTGCGAGCACCAACCCTCGTACTGCGGCCGAACAGGTCCTTCAAAACATCCATCAAATTATGGAGAATAAAGCGCCATTAAATTTGATTGATGCCGTGAAGGGCTATTAAAAATTATGCTATAGTAAGAGCCGTTCTCACCGCAGTGTAAAGGCGTTCGTTATGTTAAAATTTAATATGTTTGTCTATTATCTCGGCATTATTCTCACCACCGTTGGGTGCGTTGTAGGCTTGCCGATGCTGATGTTCGGAGAGAATTTCATCTATGAGATCGGGAAATATATGGTCACCATGGTGGTGCCCTTTGGTTTTTTACTCTGGTTCTCAGGCTTTACCGCATACCAATTGATTCGCCCTAATGAGTATCGTAAAGAAGATGAAGATAAGGTGTATCATCGCCAAGTGCCCGATTAGAGATGCGATCTTCGCACTGATAAAACGGCAATCCGACAAAGGCAATCGACATAAAATAATCATCATTTTAGATGAAATAAAAAGCACATGAATTCCTCAATTTTGAGGTCAACCATGTGCTTTTTTAGTGTTCCCAATAATTATTTATTAAGTAACTGACAACCTACAAGCCTTGGCGCTGACGATAGGCTTCTCCAAGGGTGACGGCCGTTGCAACCGAGACATTCAAGCTCTCAATTTTACCTTCCATCGGGATTTTTACGATGAAATCGCACTGCTTTTCCGTTAATCGGCGCAGCCCCTTTCCTTCTGACCCCATCACAATCGCAACCGGTCCGCGGAAATCGGTGGAATAGACCGTTCCTTCGCCGCCGCCAGCCAATCCATAGGTCCAGATACCCTGCTCTTTAATGGTCTCTAAAAAGCGCGAAATATTGGTCACTTCCACAAAGGGCACACGCTCAGAACTACCACTTGAGACTTTACGCACAATCGGCGTTAATCCGCAGGAATTATCTTTCGGAACAATCACGGCATCGATCCCAAACGCCTCTGCCGTACGCAGACACGCGCCCACATTATGCGGGTCTTGCACTTCATCTAAAATGAGTAAAAAAGGCGGATGATCGATCGATTCAAGTAAGTTATAGATAAAATCTTCATTTTCTGGCGCGCGCACTAATACTTCCGCCATAATGCCTTGGTGACGCACATCGTCTGCCGTCTCATCGAGCAATCTTCCATCGCCATAATTGACCACAACGCTCTTTGCATAGGCTTTATCAAGGAGCTGATTCATTCGTTTATCGCGGCGCGTTTTATCAATCACCACTTGTAAAATTTCGCCCTCATCGAGTGCGGCTTCGATCGCGTGGAATCCAAAAATCCACTCTTTTTGCTTCATCATTGTTTAACTCAATACCCGTAAAATAAAAAACCGCCCTCATCGAATCACTCGCGAGGACGGCTTATAGTGTAAAGGATTTACCGTTTAATTAGAAACGATTCATCGCATTTAGATCTTCAAATGCTTTCAATACGCGATTCACCATGCTCTCTTGACCAGCACGTAACCAAGTGCGTGGATCATAGAATGCTTTGTTGGGCGCATGTTCGCCTTCAGGGTTACCGAGCTGGCCTTGGAGGTAATCTTTCTTCTCGTTATAGAAGTTTAATACCCCTTCCCACGTTGCCCACTGTGTATCGGTATCGATATTCATTTTGATCACGCCGTAGCTGATCGCTTCACGGATATCGTCTAAGCTTGAGCCTGAACCGCCGTGGCATACGAAATCGAGTGATTTTGCAGGAAGATCAAATTTCTCAGAAACGTATTTTTGTGAATTATCGAGAATGATCGGAGAAAGCTCTACGTTACCAGGCTTGTATACGCCATGAACGTTACCAAAGGATGCCGCAATCGTGAATCTGTGGCTCACTTTGCTAAGCGCTTCGTACGCATAAGCAACGTGCTCAGGTTGCGTGTAGAGAAGGGCGTTATCGATCGCAGTGTTATCCACGCCATCTTCTTCGCCGCCGGTGATACCAAGCTCGATTTCAAGCGTCATATCCAGTGCGTGAAGTTTTTCCATATACTCAACACAGGTCGCGATATTATCTTCTAAAGGCTCTGCCGATAGGTCGATCATGTGCGATGAAAAGAGTGGTTTGCCCGTCTCTTCTTTGAATTTTTTACCCGCTTCTAAAAGCCCGTCAATCCATGGAAGGAGTTTACGCGCTGCGTGGTCGGTATGTAAAATTACCGGAACACCGTACGCTTCCGCCATCATGTGCACATGTTTTGCACCGGCAACCGCGCCTAAAATAGCCGCTTCATCGCCATCAAGTTTAAGACCACGGCCGGCATAGAATTTTGCACCGCCGTTTGAGAACTGAATAATAACCGGTGATTTGGCTTTTGCTGCTGCTTCTAAAACGCCGTTCACAGATTCTGTGTTTACAACGTTAATAGCAGGAAGCGCAAATCCGTTTTCTTTTGCGATTTTAAAGACTTTTTGAACATCATCGCCATAGAGAACGCCTGGCTTTACTACATCAAGAATCGTTGACATACTACATTTCTCCTACATAAATTTAAAACACCCATATTCTACCGTTTTATCACGCCAAACTTCAACCAAAACGCCTAATTTATTCCTATGATTTCATCTATTTACTACAATTCAATTACATAGAGATTCAATTGTCCGCTCGATTCGATTTTTTGTGGTTTTTAACGGATCATTTCACCGCGTTTCCCCATAAAATTTTGCGAGTAAAAAAGGCCATCGAGTTTCCTCCATGACCTTTTCTTTTTCCACTACATTCTTAATCGTTTAACACGACTAAGATCAGTATATACTTATATACTTACGCTACAACGCCATCTTTTTCAAACATAGCGCGAATGCTCTCTAACGCAATCGCAGTTCGCTCATCATCGACAATTAAGCCTAAACGCACAAAATGATCGCCCTTCTCACCAAACCCAATCCCGGGAGAGACAGCAACGGACGCTTCGTTAATCAGCTTTTTAGCAAACTCCATCGAGCCCATGTCGCGATAGGCTTCCGGAATTTTCGCCCAAACAAACATCGACGCTTTCGGTTTTTCAACAGGCCAACCAATCGCATTTAATCCATCACAAAGCACATTACGGCGATGCTCGTAAAGATCAGAGATCTCTTGCACACACTCTTGCGGGCCGGTGAGCGCTTCAATCGCAGCCATTTGAATCGGGGCAAAGGTGCCGTAATCAAGGTAGGATTTCATTTTCGCAAGCGCCGCAATTAAGATGGGATTGCCCACCATAAACCCAACGCGCCAGCCAGGCATATTATAACTTTTTGATAGCGTGAATGACTCCACCGCAATCTCTTTTGCCCCTTCCACCTGCATGATGGAGGGCGCTTTATAACCATCAAAGGCAAGGTCCGCGTAAGCAAGATCGTGCACAATCCAAATCCCGTGCTCTTTGGCGATCTTTACAATACGCTCAAAGAAATCAAGATCGACACATTCAGTCGTCGGATTGCTTGGAAAATTGAGAAACATCATCTTCGGTTTAGGGCTTGCTGATTCAATCGCTTCTAAGAGATTTTCCTCAAAATTTGTATCGGGGCCAGTTTCTACATGAATTACTTTTGCACCTGCTATAATAGGTCCGTACGGATGGATCGGATATGCAGGATTTGGTGCTAAAATGGTGTCGCCCTCAGAGAGCGTTGCTAAAGTTAAATC
>JAAZCI010000022.1 GCA_012513365.1 Lysobacteraceae bacterium | reverse complement strand
GCGCATCAAATAAATCGGCCATTACTCCCTCTCGTCGATCACATCCACATTTTTCGGGGGCACAAATTCAAATCGCGCTTGATCAAAGGGACGATTCTCTTTCACTTTATTAAATTCAAAAAAGAGGCGTTGCCCGGTGATATCCCGCGCTTCAAAGGAGGCGATCGATCCATTTTTACTAAAGTAGATATCGATCTCTTCCACCTCAAGCTCCCCTTTTTTCTCTTTCGGAATAAAGCGGTAGTGGCGTTTATCGGTGATGGTTTCAATGGTGAAATGATCGTCAAGCTTCGTGTTGCCATGCAAAATCGTTAACACCGGATTATTGTTAATCTCATCGAGCGGTTTGATAATTACCTGCATCAGATCGACATCGTAATGCCAAAATTGGGTCTTATTGCTAATCAGTTTTTGCGCATAGGGCGATTCATAATCGAAATAAAACTTCGGGCTCACGATACTGTATTCCCGTTTTTGCAGCCACAATTTCCCCTTCGAGACATCTTGTGAATTTCGATTGCTCACCGTTTGGGTAAAATTCGCCTCAAGGGTAGAAAAGCCGGTAAAATAGTCGCGAATAAAGGTTTCATCCGCCTTAGCAACGAGCGCCATCATTAGACACCCCGTCGCAAAAATACTCTTCCATACGCGCATTGCTCGACTCCTATAAATCCTCAAAAATCAGATCATTCATTATATCAAATCCCCTTTATACCGCGGTGAATAATCAAAAACCGCCTCTTAAATGGCAACTTATTGCACATAATTAACATTTAATTCCAAACCTTTACTAAACCTATCAACTATCTGCGGTTTTGTTTTGAGTTTTCAATAAATTTAGTTATATAATCGAACACTTTCCTTGTTCGCAATCATTGATCGAAGGAGTGAGTCTATCTTTAGGCCGATTGCGAGCAAATCCATGATCTATAATAAAAGGAGACTGTATGGAATTAGATGTTTATAGTACGCTTGTGGCGGCCTGCCTAACGCTGTTACTCGGCCGTTTTCTCACAAGTAAAGTTCCATTACTGAATCGCTTCACGATTCCGAGCCCTGTTGCGGGCGGTTTATTAGTCGCATTTGTGTTACTTATTTTAAAGAACACCTTCGACTACAACGTCAAATTCGACACCGTTTTACAAACTCCGTTAATGCTTGCGTTCTTCGCAACGATCGGGCTTAACGCAAACTTTGCAAGCCTCAAAGCAGGTGGTAAAGCACTCTTTATCTTCCTCTTTGTGGTTGTTGGACTCTTAATTTTACAAAATACTCTCGGTATCGTTCTTGCTAAACTCCTTGGCATTGACCCATTAATGGGCTTACTTGCGGGATCAATCACCCTTTCAGGCGGTCACGGAACCGGTGGCTCATGGGCTGATGAGTTTATCAAAAACTACGGATTTGATAATGCAATGGAAGTGGCGATGGCCTGTGCGACATTTGGTCTAGTCCTTGGTGGTTTAATCGGTGGTCCGGTTGCACGTTTTTTACTTCGCCGTGAAGCCCCTGTGGATGCGAGTTCTGCTCTTGAAGATGCCAACGTTGATAGTTTAGACGCCTTTGAAAAACCGAAAGTAAAACGCTCAATCAACTCAAATAACATCCTTGAGACCATCACCATGATCGTGATTGCGCTCACCTTTGGAAAGATGTTGATGCTTCAGTTGCAAGATACGAAATTTGCCCTGCCTGAGTTTGTTTGCGTACTCTTTGTTGGAGTGATTATCAACAACGTATTATCGATTTTCAAGCCGCACATTGTCTCAGAGCGTGCGGTATCGATTCTCGGAAACGTCTCATTATCGCTCTTTTTAGCCATGGCGCTCATGAGCCTACAATTGTGGCAGCTCGCGGATCTTGCGATTCCAATGCTAGTAATTCTTGGTGTGCAAACGGTGATGATGGCGGCCTATGCGATCTTCATTACCTATCCGGTGATGAAGCGCGTGAGCTCAAAACATGATGCGGCAGTTCTCTCAGCCGGTCACTGCGGATTTGGTATGGGGGCAACGCCAACGGCAATCGCGAACATGCAGGTGATTACCGACCGTTTCGGACCATCACGTACGGCATTCTTAGTAGTGCCAATGGTAGGTGCGTTCTTTATCGATATCGTCAATGCACTCGCGATTAAAGGTTTCTTATCGCTACCGATGTTTACCTCACTACTTAAAAGTGCAACCGCGGTTGTCGGCGGTTAATCGCCTCCATTAAGGCTCATAAATTCGGGGCGGTTTATTTAATACGCTCCCATAAAAAATCCCCTTTAACTTAACGATTAAAGGGGATTTTTTTATTTAAGCCATCAATGATTAATTATCACTTATGACCTAACACTTACTGATTTAAGTGTTGATCACGCTTTTTATAGAGCAGGCGCAAGCTATTGCCCACCACTAACAGCGTCGCGCCCACATCGGCAAAAACCGCCGCAAGCATCGAGCTATGCCCAAGTAACAGCGCGATAAAAAACGCCGCCTTAATCCCCAGTGCTAAGGTAATATTTTGACGGATAATTCGCATCGTCGCGCGAGATTGTCTAAAAAAGAGTGGCAGTTTATCAAGATCATCATCCATGAGCGCCACATTCGCCGTTTCAATGGCCACATCGCTCCCCATAACGCCCATGGCAAAGCCGATATCAGACGTTGCAAGCGCCGGGGCATCGTTAATCCCATCGCCGATCATACCGGTCACGCCCTTCGCTTTAAGCTCGCGAATCCGCGTCACTTTATCCTCAGGAAGTTGCGCGCCAAAGGCTTTATCAATCCCCACCTCTCGGGCAATGGTAGCCACCGTATTTTCATTATCGCCAGAGATGAGCACCGTTTTAAGGCCCAGCGCTTGCAGGCGCTTCATCACTTTTTTGCTGCCTTTTTTAAGCTTATCCGCCACCATAAAGATCGCAGCAATGCGCCCATTTTTGGCAAAGAGCGTTAAGGTATACCCCTCTTTTTCAAGCTCGGTAATGGTCTCAATTTCAACATCGTATAAGATGCCGTGATTTTGCATTAAGCGCACATTCCCAAGAAAAACAAGCTCGCCCTGAATCTCCGCTTTCGTCCCCTGCCCCGGAATCGCCTCAAAGCGATCCACCGTTAAATATTCACCCTTGTAATCACGCACCAGCGCTTTCGACACCGGGTGATCGGAACGGCTTGCTAAGGTCATCGCGTAGGGAATCACTTCATCTTCCACCATACCGCCGGTGATAATCTGCTTAATGAGTGTCGGTTTGCCTTCGGTGATGGTGCCGGTTTTATCAAAGGCCAGAATTTTCATCCCGCTCGCTACTTCTAAAAAGCCGCCACCTTTCACTAAAATTCCGTGACGCGCAAGACGGGTGAGCGAACTGACAATCGCTACCGGCGTTGAGATCACCAGCGCACACGGGCAGGCAATAATCAGGATCACCAGCGCATTATAGATGCTTTGGAACCAGGTCACACCAAAGAGTGGCTGCAATAATGCAATCAAAATGGCGATAATAAAGACTGCCGGCGTATAGATCGCGGCAAACCGATCGATAAATCGCTCCACCGGCGCGCGCTGACTCTGCGCCTCTTCAATCGTTTTGACAATTTTAGCAAGCGTTGAGTGGCTCGCATCGGTGGTGGTGCGATATTCAAACTCACCAAACTGATTGATACTGCCGGCATACACAGAGTCATCCACAGACTTATCCACAGGGACACTTTCACCGGTAATCGGCGCTTCATCAATGGAGGTATTGCCCTTTACGATCATTCCATCAAGCGCAATGCGCTCCCCGGGGCGAACGCGCACAATGGAACCAATGTCAATCGCTACAACCGCGCGCTCAACGGGCTCGCCGTCCTCCATCACCGTTGCCACATCCGGCGCTAAATTAAGCAGTTTTTCAACGGCGACTTGCGCACGGTGAAGGGATTTTGACTCGATCACTTCCGACAGGGTAAAGAGGAACATCACCATCGCCGCTTCCGGAAATTCACCTAAAATGAGCGCACCCGTTACCGCAACGCTCATCAGCGCATTGATATTTAAGGTGCGGTTTTTAATGGCGAGCCAGCCCTTTTTATAGGTGGTCGGTCCCACAAAAATAATCGAAAGAATGGCAAAAAATCCCGCAATGAGCGCTGATCCACCTAAAAGATGCACTCCTTCGGAGATCGCCGCGGCAATCCCTGAGATCCACAGACGCGGCGTTTCATAACGATCATACAGGGAGGTCGGCGCAACCCGTTCACCGCTTGAAACCGCTAAATTAAGGGGATTCATACCGAGCTCTTTAATCTTCGCGATAATTAAATCGATATCGCCGTTATGCACCACATGGAGCTCACGGCGCATAAAATTGCAATAGAGCTCATCAATCTCATCGTGCCCTTTGAGTTTATTGCGAATCAACGCCTCTTCCATCGGGCAATCCATCTCGTGGATTTTTAGCGTATCGTGAACATAATTCTCCGGCACATCAATCGAATCGATCTGCTGTTGATTCGCCGTATGATCGACCGAGCAACAACTGCCTTCATTATGATGATGGTCGCCGTGGTCAGAATGATCCTGATGATCATGGTCGTGCCCGTGTTCCTGTTCATGACCCTGCTTATCAGTACCGCGCATTTTCGCTTTAATCGCATCGGTACTGCAGCAGCTCGCGCTCTTTTCCTCAGAATTGCCCGCATCTATGGGGTTTTTAATCTCTTCGTTCACAACTCATCTCCTTTGTTGTAAATTCACTTGCCCTATTACACACCCTGTAGCTACTATAGAGTCAAGCATCATTGATCTTAGGGAGATAATCAGATGAGAATTGGCCAACTTGCTGAGAAAACCGGAATTCCGGTAGAAACGATTCGCTATTATGAGAAGGAAGCGCTCATCAGCGAACCGCAACGCACCGAGAATAATTACCGCAAATATACGCGCAAACATCTCGAAGAATTGCTCTTTATTAAAAATTGTCGCGCCTTTGATATGACCCACGAAGAAATTCATCAAATGATCGATGCCATGAAGCATCCGAGCGATAATTGCCATGCGATTAATGCCATTATTGGGGAGCATCTGCACCATATTGATGAGCGCATTGCCGAGCTTAAAATCCTCAAAGAGACGCTCGCCACACTCCAATCAAGTTGCATGAGCAATCACACCATCGATGAGTGCACCATTGTTGAAGGGCTCAATACAATGACGATCGACGCGCCGGCAAAAGGCTCTAAAAGTCACCTCGGTTAATCGGTAACGATCTAACTATCTCGCGCATAAAAAAGCTCGATGAGAGTGAATTAACCTCCCATCGAGCGTCTGTTTTTAATCGGACTCATGATCATCCATCAGAGTAGATTAGATTATTGAGCATTCTCTTCTGCTTCCGGATCGATGCAATGCTCACAAATACTGAGCGCAAACTCCATCGCTTCGTCCCGAGTTTGCACCCAATCGAGTCCATCTTGCTTTTTCGGTGATAACCCTGCCTTACCAAGCACTGCTTTCGTTTCATTATTAAGCCCCGATAAGATCACTCGAATCCCTTTTACGTGGAGCCGATCGATCATCGATTTCAGTGCAATAAGGCCGGTTAAGTCAATGAGCGGCACCTCATCGAGATAGATAATCATCACCTCAATTTCGCGGTTAATGTGTGGCAATCGATCAAG
>JAAZCI010000196.1 GCA_012513365.1 Lysobacteraceae bacterium | reverse complement strand
GGTATGGATCTCGGCTGAAAAAGGCTTGGGGATCGATCTATTATTGGACGCGATCGCTCAGTTTTTCCAAAAATCCCATGTGCGCGAAACGATAGTATTGCCACCGGATGAAGGGCGCTTACGCGCGGAGCTTTATGAGCTTGATGCCGTTGTGAGTGAAGCATTTAATGAGCAAGGAATGGCGGAACTTGAGGTCTATTTAGCACGCCATAAGTTAGCGCGATTGATGAAGCAATTTCCGAGTGCAAAAAAGTTTTTTGCTCTTGAAAAATAGCTGAGAATTAGGTGCAAAAGCTCCCAACAATTGGTATCTTATGGTGTCAAGAAAAATTAAGATCGTCACAACGTCAATCAGAAATGTAAAGGTAGTTGATGAAAAAGAGAATTTTAGAAATGGCTTGGAAAGCGCCCAATGATGGGCAAGATTCAGGTCAGAATCGAGGCAATAATGGCTATCGTCCGCCGAATCAGGGTGGGGAATCTGAGCTAGATAAATTACTTAAAAAAGTAAAATCGAGTTTAGGAGGCGGCGGTTCATCGGCAGGCACTCCTAAAGGGCTTGGCCTTTATGTCGGCGTTGGGCTTGTGGTCGCGCTCGGCTTTTGGCTCTCAACCGGAATTTATACCGTAGATGCGGGGCAAAAAGGGGTTGAGCTTTTCTTAGGTAAATACAGTAAAACGAAAGATGCGGGGTTAACGTGGCGTTTCCCAAGTCCGCTCGGTGAGCATCGCATTATCGATATTCAGCGTCGTTATTCGCAAAAAATTGGCGGATCAGCCACTAATGGTGGTCGTAGCTCTGCGATGTTAACCAAAGATGAGAACATTGTCGATGTGCGCGTTGAAGTGCAATATCAGATCGATAATTTAGAGCCGCATAAATATTGGTTCGCCTCGGTCAATCCCGATGCAACTCTTAAAGAGGTGGTCGACAGTGCCACCCGTGAACGCGTTGGGCAGACCCTTCTTGATGATATTTTAACGGACGGCCGTGAAAAATTGATGCAAGAGGTGAAAGAGCTCGCTCAGAGCATTATTAATAACTACGGCATCGGTTTGACAATCACGAACGTCAACTTGGAAGATGCGCAAGCACCACTCGCGGTTCAAGATGCCTTCTCGGATGCGATTCGTGCACGTGAAGATGAACAGAGCCGGATTAACCAATCGCTTGCTTATAAGAGTAAAGTAGAAGAAGAGGCACGCGGGGAAGCGGGCCGAGAAATCCAGCAAGCCGAAGCCTATCGTGATAGTAAAATTGCGGTGGCGCGAGGGGAAGCGGAACGCTTTAACCAACTCTATACGGCCTATAAAGTATCGCCCGAAATTACTCGCGAACGTCTCTATTTAGAAACGATCGAAGAGGTATTACAAGGCACCAATAAGATCATCATGAACGAAGGCAACAGCAATAATTTAATGATGTTACCGCTCGATAAAATGATGAAAGAGCGTAATGATTCGCCAAAAAAGAACAGTGATAAAGATTCAATCTTAACGCGCGAAACGTTACCCAGTCAGTCAGGATCGCCCTTAATGCAAGGATCTAATAGCACTCGATCGGGCGCAACCGTTACACCGCAGGCACCTGCGAAAACCTACGAACAAGCGGCACCGTACAACAATAATACAACGATCCGCAGTCGTACACGTACCGGTTATTAAGAGGTGAAATAGTATGAATAATAAGATGTTAACAAAGCTTGCCTTACCGATTGTTTTGGTGGGCGGATTTTTATTGAGCGACTCATTTTTCACGCTTAAAGAGTGGGAAAAAGGGCTTCAATTCCAGTTTGGTCGAATCGTTAAAGAGCACACAGAACCCGGGCTTCACATGAAAGTGCCCTTCATTCAAAACGTGCGTAAATTTGATGGTCGTATCCACACGCTTGAAACGAAACCTGAGCCGTTTTTAACCTCAGAAAAGAAAAACCTCATCGTTGATACCTTTGTTAAATGGAAGGTCAAAGATGCGCGCACCTACTATACGAGTGTGCAGGGCAATCCCATCATCTTCAATCAACGTTTAGAACCGATTGTAAAAAACAACTTCCGTGCAGCTTTTGGTAAGCGTGATGTTCAAACCGTTGTCGGCGGGACTGTGGAAGCGAAAATTCGTCACGAAGAGAGCGATAAGCGTCTCGTATTTGATAATCCTGAAGATGTATTAGCGGCCGATGAGTCTCTACTTCGCGATATCAACAAATCCGATGTGGAAGTAGTGATTAAGAGTAAAGAAGTTGAGATTGCTGAAATTGCTGGGCAAAAGGTTAATCTTAACAATACCGTTCGTCGTGAAATTGAAGATAATATTCAAGCCGCCCTCATTATTGAAGCGGGTAAATATGGCGTTGAGATCGTCGATGTGCGAATCAACGGCGTTGAATTACCAGATGATGTTACTGAGAGTGTCTTCACCCGTATGCGCCGTGACCGTGAAAAAGTGGCCACCGAACTTCGCTCAAAAGGGGAAGCAGCATACATTCAACAAGCGGCTCAAGCGGATCGTAACCGTACGGTAATGCTTGCAGAAGCGTATGAAAAAGCCGAGGTCATCCGAGGTGAAGGGGACGCAAAAGCGGCGGAAATTTATGCGAATGCTTATGGTCAAGATCGAGATTTCTATGAGTTTTATCGTAGTTTAGAGGCGTATAAAAAAGCCTTTGAAGATAAAAACGATCTCTTTATCTTAGATCCAAACTCCAAATTTTTTAAACATTTTAGTGAGTAACGCAAGGCACTCACGACCTTAGATTAGTTAACGATAAGGACAATTTAGATGGGTAATAATGTAGTTATCATCGGCACACAATGGGGTGACGAGGGTAAAGGGAAAATTGTAGATCTTCTTACCGAACGCGCGAAAGCGGTGGTTCGCTTTCAAGGAGGCCACAATGCGGGTCATACGCTCGTAATTAATGGTGAAAAAACCGTGCTTCGCCTGATTCCTTCAGGTATTTTGCGTGATCATATCACCTGTTATATTGGGAATGGCGTGGTGTTATCACCGTCTGCATTACTCAGTGAAATGGATGAATTATTAAGCCGCGGCGTCAACGTTGATGAGCGTCTTAAAATCTCTGAAGCGTGTCCACTTGTGATGCCTTATCACGTTGCGATTGACCAAGCGCGTGAAGAGAAATTGGGCAAGATGAAGATCGGGACTACCGGTCGCGGAATCGGACCAACTTATGAAGATAAAGTGGCGCGCCGTGCGGTTCGCGTTGCCGATCTTTTCCACCCAGAACAGTTCCGTCAAAAACTGGAAGCGGTGATGGAATATCACAACTTCGTTTTAACCGAATATCTTGGTAAAGAAGCGATGTCGGTTGATGAGGTTTATAACGAAACGATGGAACTTGCAAAACGCTTGCTTCCACTTGTTGCAGATGTGTCTCACGAACTTCGCAAACATCGTGATCGCGGTGATAAAGTGATGTTTGAAGGGGCGCAAGGAACCTTCCTTGATATCGACCACGGAACCTATCCGTTTGTAACCTCAAGCAACACCTCAGCAGGGGGCGCGGCAACGGGTTCAGGCGTAGGACCTCTTTACTTAAACTACACCTTAGGGATTGTCAAAGCGTATGTAACGCGCGTTGGATCAGGCCCATTCCCAACAGAATTGACCTGCGAAATCGGTCAAGGTTTAGCAAAACGCGGTAACGAATTTGGTTCTGTAACCGGTCGCGCCCGTCGTTGCGGTTGGTTTGATGTGCCGGTACTTCGTCGTTCAGTGGATATCAATAGTATTTCAGGGCTCTGCCTCACGAAACTTGATGTGTTAGATGGTATGGACGAAGTGAAACTCTGTACGCACTACATTTTAGATGGCAAAAAAGTGGATTATCCGCCTTATGGCGCGGAAAACTTCGGTCGCTGTGAGCCGGTGTATGAAACCATGCCCGGTTGGACTGAGAGCACAGTCGGTGCGCAAAGTATGGATGATCTGCCACAAAATGCGATCAACTATATCAAACGCATTGAAGCGCTCGTCGGTGCGCCGATCGATGTGATTTCAACCGGTCCTGATCGTGTTGAAACCGTTGTGATTCGTGACCCATTCCAATAAATTGTCACCAATAAATCATCAATGATTTGTCAAAAACGCATCGCATGTAATAATGATCGATGCGTTTTTTTATGTAGAGGAGAAAACGGAGATGAATCAACTGTCATTATCGGGATTTAAAGCGTATGATCTGCGCGGAAAATTGCCTTCAGAGATTAACTCTAGCCTTTTTTACGCCGTCGGGCGCGGGTTTGCTACAGAATTTTTGCCTAAAAAAGTGGTGGTGGGATTTGATATTCGTTATGCGAGTCTATTTCTAACGGATTATTTAATCGCTGGATTGCGAGATTCCGGCGTTGATGTGGTGTCGATCGGTCTTTGTGGGACCGAAGAGGTCTATTTTCATACTACCGATCAAGCGGCTGATGGTGGCATTATGGTGACGGCAAGTCACAATCCTGTGGAATATGCGGGGATGAAATTTGTGGGGAAAGGGTCCGCGCCGATTAGCTATGCAACGGGGCTTAAAAAACTCTCCGAGCGAATTGCGCAGCAGGATTTTCTTCCTGTGATTGACAAGGCTTCAGGTGAGTATGGCACGCTCTCCTTTCATTATGATAAATCCGCTTACATTGAAAAGATTCTCTCCTTTATCGATATCGCGAACCTTCGCGCCAAGGAAGGGAAAAATCCGCTTAAAGTGGTGGTTAATGCGGGTAATGGAACGGCAGGGCCGGTGCTTGATCGTTTACAAAGCCATCTTCCAATCGAGATGATTAAGATTCATAACAGGCCCGATAGTCAGTTTCCAAACGGGATTCCCAATCCTTTACTCTACGAAAATCGCTTAGAGACCGCTCGAGCGGTACGGGAAAATGGCGCTGATTTAGGCGTTGCGTGGGATGGGGATTTTGATCGCTGTTTCTTCTTCGATCATCACGGTGAATTTGTCGATCCTTCCTATCTTGTTGGGCTTCTTGCGAAGCAGATACTGAGTCATTGCCCCGGTGAAACGGTGGTGACCGATACGCGGATGATCTGGAATAGCCAATATGAGATTAATCAAGCGGGCGGTCGCGCGGTGATGTCGCCCGGTGGGCACTCTCCGATGAAAGAGACGATGCTTAAAGAGTCGGCGATCTATGGTGGCGAGATGAGTGCGCATCACTATTTTAGAGCGTTTAACTATTGCGATTCAGGAATGATTCCTTGGCTCCTGGTGGTTGAACTCTTGGTGACTACGGGGAAATCCTTGTCGGAGCTGATTGCTGAGAGTAAGGCGCGTTTTCCTTGCAGTGGTGAGCAAAACTTTAGCGTTCAATCAACAGAAAAAGTCCTGCGCGAGCTTGAAGCACACTATCGGGATTCAGCGCGCACAATTGATCATACCGATGGATTGAGCCTTGAGTTTGATGCATGGCGAATCAATGTCCGCGCGTCCAATACCGAGCCGTTACTTCGTCTTAATCTTGAGGTGAAAGAGGATACGAATCTTTTGGAAGCAAAACTCTTGGAGCTTCGAGAATTGATTGCGCTTTTTGGTTAAGGACTAAGGGCTAAGGACTGTCTGAATTTCTTTGAGATTAAAAAAAGACCTTATACCTTGTTGTCTGTGGATAACTTGAGGATAAGGTCTTTTTTATGTCTGTTTATTTTGGTAGTGGCTAACTTAATTGTTTAGCTGAAACGTTAATTGGGCACCAGCCTAAAGAGCACAAAGGCGATGGTAATTGCAAGGAGCGTTGGAATGAGCGCCCCAATAATGGGTGCAAAGCCCGCGATTAAGATGAAGTGCCCGAGCATTTGGGTCGCAAGATAGATACAGAGCCCAAGGACGACGCCGATTAAAATCCGTTCACCGATCCCTTTTTGGCGCTGCTGCGCGAAGACGAGCGGGGCGGCAATTAAGATCATGGAGATATTGGTGAGCGGATGGAAAATCTTCGACCAGAAAGCGAGGCGATGCTCACTGCTATCGAGTCCATTTCGATCAAGATAACGGATAAATTCCCACAGTTTTTGTGCTGATAAAGATTCAGGGGCGCTTGTTAATGCGGTGAGCGCTTGATTGTCAATTACGATCGGAATCTCATCCGCTTTTTTAGGTGTTTTTGAGATTTTTTCTTCGCTAAAGGTTGTGCTTGCGGCATCGGGGAAATGCCATGAATCGTGGTCAATCTCTGCCTTGGATGC
>JAAZCI010000195.1 GCA_012513365.1 Lysobacteraceae bacterium | reverse complement strand
CTTCTGCTAGGACTTTATGACACTCTTCTTCGTCAATTTTTCTTTTTAAATACTGAAGAGCGCCTCATCGCGAAACTGATGCTCCCGCCAATTATCCTGCTGATTATCGCGCTCTATGTCGACATTAGTCGAATGGATTTTAATCCCGAAACGCCCCACGAGCCGACGACGATTGAAGAGACGCGCCCATTAAATCGCTAATCAATATCCACCTTGATGGCAATGCCTTCAAGGTTTTTTTACGCCAGCAATAAACATACAAAAAAGCGTTCTCTTTTTCCTATCTCGTCGATAATTCACTGATTCAGTTCATTAAAATATATAACTATAAAATGAATCGTTAGTAGTTTGTTATTGATTCATTTACAAAAAATCGTAATTAAAAAATTATCGATTTAACGTTGCCTTTTCAAAAAAGGTGTGCTTTATTGATCAAGGTCAGTCCAATTTGAATTCCACACTTTGTGCAATTCTGGACAAAAATATTTAACCTATTTAGGCAAAATGCTTACCGGAGATTACTATGAACCGTTCAATCATGATGATGTGTTGTTGTTCGATGTGCTGCTGCGCAATGAATTCTTATACCCAAACTATTCCTGATAATCCGCCTTATATAAGAGACATACCCGATGATTGAATTTAGAAATGTAACGAAACAATACGTCAAAAACAACACAACCACCACCGCACTTCACCCCATTAACCTCACCATCTCAAAAGGTGATATCTTCGGCGTTATCGGCTACAGTGGTGCAGGAAAAAGCACACTCATCCGCCTAGTTAACGCACTTGAAACGCCAACCTCTGGCGATGTGATCATCGATGGTCACGCACTCAATGACTACTCCCCGAAACAACTTCGTGATGCAAAAAAACGCATCGGTATGATTTTTCAGCATTTTAATCTGCTTGAATCAAAAACCGTTGCGGAAAATATCGCGATTCCTCTTCGCTTGGGCCATAAGCAATTTTCCAATCAAGAGATCGATGCGAAAGTGACCGAGTTATTAGAGTTTGTCGAGATTCCTGATAAAAAGAACGCCTACCCGCGAGAACTCTCCGGTGGGCAAAAACAGCGTGTCGGCATTGCCCGGGCGCTCGTTAATAATCCCCATATTCTGCTTTGTGATGAAGCTACCTCCGCCCTTGACCCGCAAACAACGCTAGCGATTTTAGACCTTCTCAAAAAGATCAATCGCGAACAAGGCATTACCATCATGATGGTCACCCACCAGATGGAAGTGGTCGAATATCTCTGTAATCGCATTGCCGTCATGGAGAAGGGGCATATCGTTGAAACGGGCCCGACGCTCGAGATTTTCCAAAATCCGCAAGCCCCCATTACCCGTAAATTTATCAATACGGTGATTGAAGAGGAGATTCCTCTTCGCGTGCTTGCCAATCTTGAGGACGATCTGCCCAATCATATCTATCGCTTTGAGTTCTTAGGTAATTCAGCGCATACACCTGTTATCAATGAGCTGATGCTTCAAGGAAAAGTCACCGTTAATATCCTTTTTGCCAATATGATCGAGATCGATGGATCGGTGATCGGGGGCATGTTTGTCCAGCTTAAAGGCAATAACGACGATATTGAAGAAGGCATTCGCTTTTTAGAAGAACGTGGTGTTCGCGTCACTTTAAGCCGATTAAACGCCGAGACCATTCATCACCATCAAAATCAGGATCACGATCAACAACCAAATCAACACGGGGAGACCATCGCATGAACAGCTTTTTCAAAACACAAGTTACTCTGGAACAATTTATTCAAGCCGGCGAAGAGACCTTTATCATGGTTGCCGTCGCCCTCACACTTGGCGCGTTACTTGGATCACTCATCGGGATTACGCTTGTTTTAACTCGCCCCGATGGCATTAAACCCAATCGCACGCTGTATGGGCTACTCAATCCGATAGTGAATCTCGTGCGCTCACTCCCCTTTATTATTTTACTCGTCGCGATCATTCCCTTTACCCGCTTTGTGGTAGGTACCTCGATCGGAACTAGCGCTGCCATTGTGCCATTAACCATCTATATTGCGCCCTTTATCGGACGACTCGTTGAGAGCTCGCTATTAGAAGTGGACGATGGAATTATTGAAGCGGCCGATTCGATGGGAGCGACCACCTTTGAGATTGTCTGGCGCTTTATCTTACCGGAAGCGAAAGCCTCGCTAATTTTAAACTTCACCACCGCAACGATCGGCCTTATTGGCGCAACCGCGATGGCTGGAGCGGTGGGCGCTGGCGGCATTGGCGATTTAGCACTCAACTACGGCTATCAACGCTTTGATGGCGCGGCAATGCTCTACACCGTGATTGCCCTTGTGATCTTAGTGCAAGGCATTCAATCACTCGGAAATCTCTGGGCCCGCCGAGTCAGAGCATAAATCTAAAGCCTTCAACTCACCTGATTTTCCGATCTTCCGACTTTACCCATTTACCGATTAACCAATTAACGGATCACTCCATTAGGGGGCATCTGTGGCTCTATTCGTCTTAAAATCCCTAGTAAGCGGAAAAAAGCGCAGATTTCCCCCTTCTTTTAATCTCTCATTGCAAATTCATTACACCAAAAAACATCACAACTAAAGGATCTAGTATGAGTTTATTACACCTCTCTACCCCTCATGAACGCTTAGCGCTTCTTCGTAAAACCGCACGTCCCTTTCGAGATCGCGCCACGGAACATGATGAGGAAAACAGCTTCCCTTTTAATAATATTGCTGACCTCCGCGCCATCGATTATCCGGCAATTGTCCTTCCAAAAACCCATGGCGGGCTCGATATTTCGCTCGTTGAACTGCTAAAAATGCAACAAACCTTAGCGGAGATGGATGGCTCAACCGCCCTTGCGATCGGCTGGCATATGGGCATCACGCAAAATTTAGGCCAAACAGATGAATGGTCGCCCGAGCTTTTTGAAGAATTTGCAAGCGATGTGCTAACAAATGGGGCGCTCATTAATAATGCTGCCTCAGAACCTGCAACAGGTAGCCCAACCCGCGGTGGTAAACCTGAAACCACCGCAACGAAAACTGAAAATAGCTGGATAATTAATGGGCGAAAAACCTTTACCACACTCTCACCCGTGCTGAATTATTTTGTGGTGAGTGCCTCCATTACCGGGAGCGATCGGGTAGCAAACTTCTTAGTCAAACGTGAGTACTCCGGCCTATCCATTGATGAGACGTGGAATTCCGTTGCTATGCGCGCAACCGGCAGTCACGATCTTGTGCTCGATCACGTTTCGCTGCCTGAAAATGCTTATCTCTACGATCTTGAGCCGGGTAACAAATCCCCCCGTGGCTGGCTACTGCAT
>JAAZCI010000194.1 GCA_012513365.1 Lysobacteraceae bacterium | reverse complement strand
GTTCGCCTTTGTTGGCGTAATCGTTGGGGCAGGCTTTGCCTCGGGACAAGAGATTTTACAATATTTCACCAGTTTCGGCACAATGGGAACCTTGGGCGCAATTGTCGCAACCGGGCTATTTGCCTATCTTGGGATGATGTTGATGAAGATGGGAAGCCGTCTTCGCGCAACGTCACACGATGATGCGATTTATCGTTTAAGCGGTAAGTTTATGGGCGTTGCCGTGGACTACATTATTATCTTCACCCTCTTTGGTGTGGGCGTTGTCATGGTGGCAGGAGCAGGCAGTATGCTCAATCAGCAATACGGTGTTCCGGGCTGGGTCGGTAGCTTGATTATGACGCTTTTAGTAGTGTCGACAGTTTTACTTCCCATCAATCGTGTAATTACATTAATTGGTGCAATCACGCCATTTTTAATCTTAGCGTTAGCGATCATCAGTGCCTATAGCTTATTTAGCAATCATGCACCGATTTCTGAGCTTGAGCCAATTGCAACTTCTGTAGAGAGTTCACTTCCGAACTGGTTTATTTCAGCGGTAAACTACGTCTCGTTTAATACGGCGGTCGGAGCTGGAATGGCTTTAGTTATGGGCGGTAGCGAGAAAAATGAAAAAATCGCAACGTGGGGCGGCCTGTTAGGCGGTCTTGGTATCGGGGTATTAATCATCGTTGCGCACTACGCGATCTTCCTTAAAATCGAAGATGTGAAAGATGTGGGATTACCGCTTCTTAAAATCATCCAAGACTTGTCACCAGTGTTAGGCATTTTAATGACTGTGGTACTTTTCGGCATGATCTATAACACAGGCGTTGCGATGTACTACGCATTTGTTGCACGCTTCACCCAGATGCAGACCAAGCGTTCTTACATCTTCGCTGCGATCACAGGCCTTGTAGGATTTGTAGCAAGCTTTGCAGGATTCACGAAGTTAGTTGCCTACTTCTACCCATTAATTGGTTACTTAGGTCTACTCTTAATCGCGATCTTGATCATTGCACCGTTTAAAATCAAGAAAAACAATGATGCGAAAGCACCAAGCTACACGTTTTCAGACTCAACAGCATCATAAGTTTGACGTGTTAAGTTAGTAAGATTTAATTTAGTTAGAAACCGCTCTTTTAAGATTGTAACAATTAAAAGGGCGGTTTTTTATTGCCTGTAGAATTTTATGGATGACATGATTGATCACTCGCTTCTAAGCGGGGGATACCAAAGACATTAATATAGATTGTCACCTTTGTTTGAGCGTTTGCGCAAAGGGTAAAGCGCCCGTTCGGAAGTCCCGTTCCTTGGGTTTTCCCCATGCGTCTTAGTGGAGCAATGGAGAGACCTTGCGCGATATTACGATTGGGATTAATGGTGAGGTTTTTAGGTGGTTTAATCAGCTCAGTTACACGAATGATTGAGGCGTCACTCGGCGACCATGTTGTATCGTCATCGAAAAAGAGCAGCCAGCCGTCCGCCCAATGTTGAGGATTATCGCTACAGTGAGTTTGATTGATGGTAGGGCAGATGGAAATCGAGCGTTTATGGTGATTGGCAAGCTGTTTGGCGTGATTGAGATCGTCAAAAAGCGTATGCACCGTGCGTTTAAATCGATTACGTTCGAGTGCTTGATAATAGGAAGGAATTGAAAAGGTGAGAAGAATGGAAAAGATGAGCAATCCCACCGTAACTTCAAGCAAGGTTGCGCCGACAGGAATGTTTGAAGTTACACAAGGATGAGATTGCTCAAAACGCTGATGATGCTCGCTATGAGGGAGGAGTGGTATCATCTGCGTAAGGGAAGATTAGGCGCCCGATTGTGCGTCAAGATTCGCTTTAGAGGATTCTTTTTTAGCCGCTTTTTTGGTGTCTTTCGAAGTGGCTGTTTCATTGGATTCAATGACAACCTCATCTTTGATGCCCGCAAAAATCGCTGGTCCAATGCCTTTAACATTAAGAAGCTCGTCAACGGATTTAAAGGGCGACTCATTGCGATAGTCAATAATTGCTTCCGCGCGAGTGTCTCCTATGCCTTTGAGAAGGGTTAATTCTGCTTTGGTGGCTCGATTAAGATCGATGGGATGGGCAAATACAAATTGCAAAGAGAGCGCAATGAGTAGTGAAAGACGAGTAAAAAGACGAACCATAAATAGACTCCTTAATATTATTTTTAATTGCTGTGTTGTAATAAATCCTATGAAAGAAAACGCCCTATCAAAAGAGAGGGCGTTTGGATTGTTATTTGATGGATTTATATTGAATGCCATACGAGCGAATCAATATGACAAGTATCGTAACATAAAAATTAAATAAGTCAATTAAATCAATTAATTAGCGATTTAATCAGTCATTGGCTTATGCTTTGTGATACTTCTTCTGTAAAGAGGGGCGCTTCATTTGCGACATTCTTTTTACGCTCGTAGGGGCGAATATGGATCGTATCGTAAGCATCATTTTGCTCGAGCGCGATAATCTGTTTTCGCGTCAGTTCTAAAATTGCTAAAAACGAAATGGTAATGCCGTAACGTCCCTCTTCGGGATCAAAAAGAGCCTCAAAGGTACATTCGCGCGCGCTAGTAATGCGCTCAACAATGGCAGACATGCGTTCATGAACGGAGATCCGCTCACGGGTTACCGTGTGGCTCTTTTTAAGCTCGGCGCGTTTGAGTAGCTTTTCGAGAGCATAGACAAGATCGTGCAACGCAACCGTTGGTGGCGGCGTTGAGAGATTGAGCGGCGGGAGCTCCGGCTCAACAAGATGAATGTCGCGATCAAGGCGGGGCATCTCGTGAAGCTCATGAGCCACCTGTTTATAGCGCGCATAGATTTGCAGCCGTTTAATCAGCTCTAAACGGGGATCCTCTTCAATCTCATCATCTTCAGCGCAGGGCGGTTTTGGCAGTAAAATACGGGATTTAATCTCCGCAAGCCACGCCGCCATCACCAAATATTCGGTCGCAAGCTCAAAGCGGTTTTTCTCAATATCTTCGATATAGTCCATATATTGCGTGGTGATTTCTGCAATGGGAATATCGAGAATATCGAAATTATTTTTCCGAATCAGATGAAGGAGGAGATCTAACGGGCCGGCAAATTCATCAAGCCAAACCTCAAGGGCATCGGGCGGAATAAAAAGGTCGAGCGGCTTTTCAACCGGCTCGCCCTTAAATATGGCCTGATTATCCTCAAGTGCCTCGATGGAGTCGGTGCTATGAGTCAGATTAGACAAAGTTGCGTAACCCCACCATCGCTTTCAGATCGGCTAATACTTTAGACGCTCGCTCGCGGGCGCGCTCGGCACCATTTTGGAGGATCTTTTCCACTTCCGCAGGATTTGCAAGAAGTTCCTCATAACGCTCACGAGGCTCTTTTAATTCATTATTTAAGAGCTCAAAAAGCGTCTGTTTCATCTCGCCCCACGCAATTCCATCGGCATACGCTTGACGAATCTCAGCGGTTTGCTCCGGCGTTGCAAAGGCTTTATAGATCTCAAAAAGATGCGATGTATCGGGGTCTTTTGGCTCACCGGGTTCAAGGGAGTTAGTGACGATGCGCATGATGGATTTACGCAGCTTTTTCTCAGGGAGGAAGAGCGGAATGGTATTGTTGTAGCTCTTACTCATTTTACGCCCATCAAGGCCGGGAAGAATCGCGGTATTCTCTTCCACTTTCGCTTCCGGCAATATAAAATATTCATTGCCATAGATATGATTAAAGCGTTGGGCGATATCACGCGCCATCTCAACGTGTTGAATCTGGTCACGGCCAACCGGAACATAGTGCGCATTAAAGGTGATAATATCCGCCGCCATTAAGACCGGATAGGAGAAAAGTCCCATGGTGATGCCTTTATCGGGGTCTTGACCGCTTTCGGTATTTTCATCAACCGACGCTTTATAGGCGTGCGCACGATTCATCAACCCTTTTGCGGTGACGCAGTTGAGCAACCACATAATTTGAGGGATCTCCGGAATGTCCGATTGGCGATAAAACACCGCTTTATCGGTATCAAGCCCAAGGGCAAGCCACGTTGCAGCGATCGCATTACGAGACTCAAAGACGCGCTCAGGGTCTTGGCATTTAATGAGGGCATGAAGATCCGCTAAGAAGAAATAAGAATGATCATGCGTTTGGCTCATCTCGATTGCAGGACGAATCGCTCCGGCGTAGTTACCCAGATGAGGAATCCCAGTGGTTGTAATTCCGGTCAGAACCGTTTTATGTTGCATAATGTTCCTTAAAAAAGAAGTGAAAAGAAAGAGATAATGACGTTGGTGATTCCCGCTGAAATCATTCCGATCGGGAGGATATTAAAGAATACCAGTGCCATTAAAATATAGATGCCGTAGGGCTCAATTTTCCGATAGACTTGTTCAGCCTCGTACGAGAGCCAGTTACGCAAAATGTGGCTTCCATCAAGAGGTGGAAGCGGAATAAGATTAAAGACGGCCAGAATCACATTGATATAGATTCCGAAAAATGCCATCTGAGAGAGTGCCGATGAAGTAGAGATGGACTCCCCTGAATCATTCATTGAAACTTTAAACGCGATCACAAAGATCAGCCCCCAGATGAGCGCCATCAAGAGATTTGAAAGCGGGCCTGCGGCAGAAACGATCGTATCATCGCGCTTAATATTTTTAAAATTTCGCAGATTGACCGGAACGGGGCGTGCCCAGCCAAATAAAAACGATCCGCCCGTTAAAAACCAGAGCAAAACAGGCACGGCAATGGTGCCGACAGGATCGATATGGGAGAGCGGATTGAGCGTGACGCGGCCTTGTGCGAAGGCGGTGTTATCTCCGAGTTTATGGGCGCTCCATGCGTGTGCCGCTTCGTGAAAGCAGATCGCCATAACGAGCGGAAATAGCATGAGTAAAAAGCTAAATAGATTAAATTCCATCGACACTCCTTTACGGTTAATCGTTCCTATTATACGATAAATTGAAGGTTTGGATACTCAACCTCATAGAGATAGAGTCCTTGTGGTGGAGCGGTCATCGCGCCTTTAGTGCGATCACGGCTATCGAGCACCTCTTTCATAAATATCGGTGGAAATTTCCCGCGACCGATCTCAATTAAATTACCGGCAATGTTGCGCACCATATGATGCAAAAAGGCGTTCGCTTTAATCTCGATCTCAATCACCTCGGCTGAATGAGGAATGATCTTAATGTAATGGACGTTGCGATGGGTTGATTTTGATTGACATTCACTTGAGCGAAAGGCAGAAAAATCCTGCTCACCCAAGAGATAATTCGCCGCTTCCTGCATCTTTTCAGGCGAGAGCGGATAGTGAATCCAAGTGTGATGAAATCGCGTGAGCGCACTTCGGTGTTCAGAGGCGCGGATAAAGTATTTGTAGGTTCGCGCCACCGCTTTAAAGCGGGCGTGAAAATCATCGGGCACCTCAAAAATGCCTTTCACCACAATGTCTTCCGGAAGGTTAGAATTGATGCCCATTTTCCACGCAAAGGCAGAACGTTTTGCATCCGTTTCAAAGTGTGCAATTTGGTTAAACGCATGAACGCCCGCATCAGTACGGCCTGCGCCCACAATCTCCACCTCATGGTTTGCCACAAAGCTGACCGCGCGAGTTAATTCTTCCTCAATGGAGCGCACCGGCGGCGTTGCTTGTTTCTGCCAACCTTTAAAATGAGTGCCATCATATTCGATGAGCAAAGCATACTTTTGCATCCGTTTTATTCGCCTTTAACGCGTTTTGCATCGATGATTTTGAGCGATTTTTCCATCGCAATTCTAAATTCAGGCCCTTTTTTAAGCGCCAGCGTCACAAGGAGAACATCCACAATCGCAAGGTCAGCAAGGCGTGAAATCATCGGCATATATTCTGAGGTATCTTCAATGGTGCCCGATTCTAAGACGACATTGGAGATCTCTCCTAAGGGGGAATCTTTCTGCGTCAGCGAAATCACTTTCGCCCCATTTTTAAGCGCAAATTGGGCAGAATCCACCACATCTTCACTTTTACCGGTGTGCGAAACGGCAATTAAGGCATCTTTTGGTGTCAATAAACTGGCGGCTAAACTATGGACGTGATGGTCGGTATAAGCGGAAACGGGAATCCCAACGCGGAGCAGTTTTTGCTGAATATCTTGCGCAACAACGCCCGACACGCCGTGCCCAATGCACATCACTTGATTGGCTTTCTCTAAAATCTCAATGGCGCTATCGAGCTCTTTCGGGTCAAGATGGCGTTTGGTTTTTAATAGGGCGGCACTTGATTGATCGATCAATTTAGTGATGATATTGGCCGTTGAATCGTGGGGCGAAATACTGCCGTGCACAAAGGGAACGCCGGAGTTTAAGCTCTCGGGTAACAGGCGCTTAAAGGTGTGAAATCCGTCATACCCGAGCGCGTGGCAAAAACGCATAATGGTGGGTTCAGAAACGCCGGCTTTTTCCGCAAGAGCGCTGATGGAGAGTTCGATCGTTTCATTGGGGTGATCGAGCACCCAATCGGCTACTTTTGCTTCCGATTTACGTAATTCGTTATAGTGGTTTTGAATATGGGATAACATATATCATCTCCTTATTGTGATGGCTGATTGAGTCGATCAGCCAGATATTGCAAGCCAATTAAGGTTGGATTGGCATGCTCAATTAGATAGGTGGGTATTGTTTTTAGATAATTATTGACGGTAAGATTTTCCTCAAACCGCTCCCGAAATGGGCTGTTTGCCAAAAAGTCAGCAAAGCGGGGAACAAGACCTCCTCCAATGTAGATCCCGTCCCGTGCACCCGTTGTAAGCGCGATATTGCTCGCTATCGTCGCAAGCAGTAAGCTGTAACGCGTTAAGACCACTCTCGCAAAGGGCTCTTTTTTCGTTAACGCCGAATGGATCAAGGTTTCCGGCGAATTAAAGGTTGGATTTTTATCGTATAAAAGCGCCATCGCATCAATTAATCGCTTAACCCCATGGGTGCCGGAAAGTAGATCTTCCAAAATGATCGGATAGGGCGTGCGTTTCCTTTTTAGAAGAGAGGGCGTGTTACTTAAAAGCGATAACAGCGCAATCTCTTCTTGATCAAAGGGCGCAAAGACCGAATGCCCGCCTTCTGACGCAATAATAACCGGTTCAGAATGGGGAGAAATCGAGGAAGTAGGTACCACTAAGGTGGCCGTTCCAAAGCCAGATCCGGGACCAATGAGCGCTTTGATGATTGGCGCGTTTCGGCTTGAATTAGACGATTTCGCTAAATCGGCTTCACTTGTCCCAATTAGACGAAGATTAGCCGGCTCGAGCTTTAATAGGCTATAAGCGAGTGCCTTGAAATCATTAATCAGCGTCAGTGTTCCGCCCCGTTTTTTAAGGGCTTCTCGAAGCGCTTTTTGGGAAAATCCCCAATGATTATTAGTGAGCTGTACCGCGTCTTCCACAAGGGGAGAGGCAATCGCGATAAGGTAATGATCTGGCGCATGAGGCGCGTTTTTGGCTGTTATCGATAAATAATGCTCAATCACTTCAAGCGGCGACTGAAACTGCCGTGACTTGAGGGTGACTTGAGAAAAAATCTCTCCATCTGCGTAGAGCGCTAACCGAGAAAAGGTAGCGCCAAAATCTGCGATTAAGGAGAGGTTCTGCATCATTTAGAAGAAGGCTCCTCTAAAACGTCGTCAGAGTCGTCTTCGTCAAATTCGTTTGTATCGAACTCGTCGAACTCAGCTGCGTCATCAAACTCATTCTCATCATCCTCGATGAAATTATCAGGATTGCCGTAAAAATCGAGCCATTCACCTAGATAGCCGTAGAGTTCATCAAGGCCGATCTCAGGCTTTGTCGATGAAAAGAGCTGCACAGTGAGTGGCATCTCAAATTCGGCGAGCTGTTTTTTTGCACGCTGAAGATTTTTAAAGGCTTCGTTACGGCTCAATTTATCCGCTTTAGTTAAGAGAACGTGCGTCGGCAATTCACGAAATTCACACCAGTGAAGCATTTGAAGATCAAGCTCAGTGAGCGGATGACGCGAATCGACGAGCATAATGAGCATGTCGAGGGTTTCGCGACTCTCAAAGTAGTTTTGTAAAATATTTTGCCAGTGCAGACGGATTCGTTCTGGCACTTTTGCATAGCCGTATCCGGGAAGATCGACTAAATAGAGATCATCTTTAACGGTGAAATAGTTGATCAATTGCGTACGCCCGGGGGTTTTACTCGTGCGCGCAAGGTTGCGTTTGGAAGTAATGAGATTGAGCGCACTCGATTTGCCCGCATTCGAGCGGCCGGCAAACGCGATCTCAGAACGGCTCTCAGGGAGCTGCTTTAAATCATTGGCACTCGTGGCAAATTCGGTGCGTTGCAGCATTTTTTGTACATCTTTAGTTGAGAGGGTCATGATTGGCCTCCTTCTCGGTTTGGTTGAGTCGTTCTTGCTCAAGACTGCACTCGGCAGCAATGAGCTGCATAAAGGGTAGGTAGCGCTTTTGAACCTCGTCAATAAACGCCTCATCTTTTAAGCTTGGTTTAACGCCTTGCATCGATTGTTCGGTGATGCGATTGAGCTCATTTGCGGCGCTATTACCCATCAGATCGACGGTATTAATGGCAATGCAGCGCGACTCAAATTCGGTTAGTAAGCCTTCTTTAATTTTGGAATCTTGCAGGGTATGCATTTTAAGCATAATGGAGCGGGTCATAAAATCGTAATCTTGCGCCATTTTTTCGGTCACATTAAAGGAAATTTGTGCGTGTGAAAGAGCACTTCCCATAAGTGAAATGAAGGTGATTGCGAGAATGCGACGGGTCATAAAGAGCTCCCTTTGCCAAGCGAAATAGATGACTACTAAAACGGTACAGTTTACCAAAAATAGCCACTTTTGCTAAGCACTTAGGGGGAATAATTATTCATCCGTTTGATCTTCGTTGTCATTATTCTGTTTCACGCTTTTAGGGCGCAGTAGAGCAACGAGCGTCCCAAAGAGACCAAACAGAATCACGATGGCGTAAAAGCCCAAAATCAGGAAGAGTGGGATGAGTAAAATTAGATAAAACATGTAGCACTTTGGGAGGAAAATAGGGTAATCTTAGGTAAAAGTCGACAATAAAAACGGTTTTCGACATGAAATTGTTATGTCACTATGGTAGGCTTATAAACTTGTTTTAACTTAGCTGATGAATTCTATAGCAATTTTTCACCGATTAAAACAGATCTTTGTTAATTATCTCCAGAGCTTAATTTTGGAGGAAGGAAAAGTAATAATATGGCGGTAACCGATCAAAAAGGAATAATGCCAGAAAAGGAGACGCAAAAACGATTCTATTCTGCGCTGCATCTCCCTGTATTTATCAGTGCAAATCTTATCATCTTCTCGATCATTGCACTGGCGCTCTTTCACCCTGATGCGAAGTCGTTTTTTGCCGATATCCTCGCATGGATTACCGAAAATTTAAGTTGGTACTATCTCCTTGCGGTAGGGGTGATTCTTATCTCATTTGTCGTTGTGGCGCTCAGTCGCTACGGTACGATAAAACTCGGGCCTGACCATTCAGAACCGGCCTACAGTGACGGCAGTTGGTTCGCGATGCTTTTTTCAACCGGAATGGGGATCGGGATCATGTTCTTTGGGGTTGCCGAACCGCTATTACACTATTTAATGCCGCCCGTTGGGGATGCGGAAACGGTGAGAACGGCGAAAGAAGCCATGAATATCACCTTTTTCCACTGGGGATTACACGCTTGGGCGATCTATGGAATTGTTGGTCTTGTGCTCGCTTACTTTAGTTTTAGAATGAATTTGCCGCTTGCACTTCGTTCAGCGCTTTTCCCGATGATTGGTGATCGAATTTATGGCCGTTGGGGCGATACCATTGATACCTTTGCGGTGGTTGGAACCGTTTTTGGTGTGGCAACCACGCTTGGATTTGGAGTCATGCAGATCAATACGGGATTGAGCTATATCTTCCCAGATCACATTCAAGTAACCCCTGGTGTGCAGGTGATTTTAATTATTGTAACGACGGCATGTGCGACTCTTTCAGTGAGTATGGGGCTTGATCGCGGGATTAAAATATTGTCAGAAGCGAACCTTGTGTTGGCGTTTGTGCTTGTGCTCTTTATCTTCCTCTTTGGCGGTAAAGTGGTCTATTTGATGCAGGCGTTGATGCAAAATATCGGGGCGTATTTCTCCGACATTATCAATAAAACCTTTAACCTATATAGTTATGAAGCGGCCGCTTCCCCTGAGGTGAAAAAGATTACTGAAGGCTGGCTCGGCGGTTGGACGATTGCATATTGGGGCTGGTGGATTGCTTGGTCTCCGTTTGTGGGGATGTTCATTGCGCGTATCTCTCGCGGCCGTACCATTCGTAATTTTGTTGGCGGAGTGCTCTTAATTCCAGCGGGCTTTACCTTCTTCTGGATGACCACTTTTGGTAACTCAGCCATCGATATGATCGCGAACGACGGCATTATGGAGCTTAAAGAGGTACTCCTCGGGCAAGATGGTAGCTCCAAAGCGCTCTTTGCCTTTATTAGCCATTTCCCGGTATCTGAAGGGGTGCAAACCTTTATCTCTGCGGAGACCGTCCGGGGCATTATCTCCTTTGTAGCCGTTGTGATGGTTGCAGTTTTCTTTGTGACAAGTGCCGACTCTGGTGCGCTTGTGATGGATATGCTTGCATCTAAACAAGGGCTAACCGATACCCCGCTTTGGCAACGGATTTTCTGGGGCTCGATTACTGGTATAATCGCCGTTGTGCTCCTTATTAACGGGGGGCTTGAAGCGCTGCAAACGGTTTCGACTATGTCAGCATTCCCCTTTAGCATTATCATCTTGCTCTCAATCTTCGGGCTCTTTAAAGCGCTCCGTATGGATTACGGTAAGATCGATATTCGTAATAAAGCGCAGATGTATGTTCAGCCGAGCACGATCGATTCGGGCGGTTGGCAGAAGCGCTTGCGTAATTTAGTGGTCTATCCTCGTCGTGGCCATGTGGTGAAATTTATTGAAGCCGTGATTTTGCCCGCCTTTGAAGAGGTAAAAGCCGAATTTGCAAAGCAGGGCATTAAAGCCACTATTACCCAAGTCGATGATTGCGATGTGCGTTTTGAGGTGGAGCATGGTGAAAATGCGAACTTTATGTATCGCGTTAAAGCGCGCCACTATCTCAAACCGGACTTTGGTCATGAAGGGGCTAGCACCACCGAAGGAGGCGATGATCTCGCCGATGATCAAAAATATTTCCGCGCCGAGGTATACCTCGATGATGGAAGTAAAGGCTACGATATTATGGGCTATACCAAAGATAATATCAGCAATGACATTGTCGATCAGTACACAAGCCACCTCTACTTTATCCAGCATTATGAGATGAATTCAGATTATGATGTGGGCAGTAACCCTAATGGCTAACTGGTTAAAGTACGAGAATAAGATGATTTAATGTGATCTAATCATGAATCATCACACAAAACAGAAGCCGAGTTTCCGTAAGAACTCGGCTTTTTACGTTTATATTTAATTGAAGAATCCTAAAAAAGAAGGGTATCTTTTTTGTGGGTGATATCGATGCCGGCATTGCTTTTCACCTGCGCGACTTTAAAGGGATAACTGCTGATCTCAACGGCGGTCATCTCCCCTTGCCACACGCAACCGCTATCGATACAGAGCGTGGCATTTTCTTCATGAAAGCCAAGACTTGCCCAGTGCCCGAAAATAATCTGAGTGGGCGATGATTTCCGCAGGATCGAGAACCAAGGGGTTAATCCTTCGGCATCAAATGCCTGCTCTTTGGTTTCAAAATCAAGGGCGAAATCCTCATGGAGAAGGCGCATGCGGGTAAAGGCATTGATGATATAGCGAATGCGATCGATCCCGGTTAGATCAGGCGACCACGCACTTGGCGTATTGCCAAACATGGTGCGGGTAAATTCGTGATAGTCCTCTTTATTAAAGGTACGCAGATACGCTTCAGCCTCTTTCGCATACCCAAGCGCTTCCTCGATCGACCACATCGGTGGAATCCCCGCGTGGACAATGGCAATATCCAGATCTTGACGATAGATCATGAGCGGTAAATGGCGCAGATATTCGATAATCTCATCGCGATTTGGCGCGTTGAGAAGGCTTTCATAGGTATCGCGCGGACGAAGCCCGATATGCCTTTCAGCATAGACAAGATAAGAGAGATCATGATTGCCTAAAATAGGGAAGATCGAGTCGCGATTTTGCATAATATATTCGATCGTTTCCAGCGATTTTGGCCCTCGATTGACAAGGTCGCCGACGAGATAAATCGTATCCTGTTGCGGATCAAATTCGATCGTTTCGAGAAGATCAATAAACTCATCGAAACACCCGTGAATATCGCCAATCACATAGGTTGCCATGGTGTTATCTCCTTTTGTCTAAATAGGTGAGTAGAGTACGAACCCCTTTGAGGTGTGCGCGGTTCGACCAAGGGAATGTACCGGAAAATTCCTCATCGATTTTTTCAGGTTCCACTTCCTGAATAAACTGAAAAATATCCTCTTCGCCGGTATACGAGAGGAGCTGGGTTGCCCGATTATAGTAGGGAACGGCACGTTCAGGGCGCTTGGTCTCGGTATAAAAATAAACGAGATCAAAGAGCGCGGTAATGGAGTAATAGTGCGTCTCTTTAGCATCGCCCGTAAGGCTTATATTAGTATTTTTAAGCGCCTCTAAATAGTAATTTTCCGCCTCGCTCTCTTTGCCTAAGCGCATGGTCACCCAGCCGAGCATCGATTCGGTGCGGCCTAAATTATAAAGGTCTTGATTGGTGATCGATTCATGCAATTTCTTCTTCTCTTTTAAGACTGCTTCTGCCTGTAAAAAATCCTCATAATCAATATAAAAAAGGGCATAATTTTCAAAGGCTAAAATGGTACGAATGTCGTTAAAGCCTAAGTTCGCAAGATCCTTCTCTAGGGCTAAATGGTAGAGCTCGCCGGCGACATCAATGTTACTTTCAAGCTCATTAAACCACGCTAAAATTCGTAAAGAGGCGCTATATTGCGGTGAATAGGGCGCTTTTTTGCGAATTTCAACGGACTTTTCAAGGAGCTCGATCACTTTTAAACGATCCGCCTCAAGATAATCATAGGTCCAAATTAACCCCTCATAGCTATCAGCAACGCGTAGTGATTGATCGGGATATTCCGCGTAGATCTCTTTGGCTTTTTGATAGAGATAGCGTGCAAAAAAGCGGTCTTCATTAAATTCAGCCATTAAAAAGAGGGTATCGGCGTAGGCTAAATTGCTCTCATCGGAACGATCTTTACGCTCCTTAATATAACCGAGCATCGCTTCCACTGCGCCTTTTTTATTGCGCTGATCGAGGAATGTTTTGGTCTCAAAGGTGAGAAATCCATACTGTTTAATCCACTCTTTTACCGACTCTTTGCCGGCTTTAAAAGGGGAGGCTGCAACATAATTATAGATAATTGAGAAGAGCGCAAGCCCGACGATTGCGAGCATGCGAAGACAATTGCGATACATTGACCTCTCAAGCCTATAACTACTCTGCCTCATATCTACCTAATCGGTTGTTGTAATGGAATGGAAACCTTGAGTAATTGTAGCAGATCTGCGATTGGTTTCGGTACTGGATAGCGGGAAAGTTCTGATTTTTTTACCCAAATTCCGCTTGGGTAAAGTTCGTTTAAGAGGCGTTTTTGCGTTGGTTTGAGCACAATAAGGTGTGGTTTTCCGATCAAGGTATAATGCGAAAATTGATGACGAAAGGCATCAATTTCGAAATGATTTTCGGGCGTAACTCTATTTTCTTTACACCAATTGATAGGGTCGTCCTGTTCTAACAGTTCAGGAAAGGAGTAGAGCCCACCCCAAATGCCTTTATCGGGGCGTTCTTCAAAAAAGTAACAGGGTTCGTCAGACGTTTGCTCGGTGTGATATGCATCATCCATACGGTCGGGGGTACTTTCAAAAATAAGGAGATGGCGCGTGTGAGTGGGTTTTACCTTTTTAGGATTTGGGCGCGGTAATTGAGCCACTTCATCGTGTTGATATCCCAAACAGTGAGCTTGGAAAAAACAGCGCTCACAGGCTGGCTTTTTACTGCAGAGTGTCGCGCCAAAATCCATAATCGCTTGAGTATAATCAGCGGGGCGCTCTTTAGAGGCGAAGGTGTCAGCGAAAGGTTGCAAGATTTTATCGAGCTGATTGCGCGGGGCGGTACAGCCTAAAATGCGGGCGAGCACACGGCGCACATTACCATCTAAAATGGCATGGGGGAGATTATAGCCTTGCGACAAAATGGCGGCCGCAGTGGTCTTTCCAATCCCTTTGAGCTCAATTAGCGCGTTAAATTGATCAGGAATAAGTCCGCCATAATTTTCACATAAGGCAATCGCGGTGTGATGAAGGTTGCGTGCACGGCTGTAATAACCTAGCCCTTCCCACGCTTTTAATACCTCATCAATCGGTGCAAGGGCAAGCGCTTCAACGCTTGGAAATTGCGCCATAAAATTCTCAAAATAGGGAATGACGGTGGCAACTTGCGTCTGTTGCAACATAATTTCCGACACCCAAACACGATAGAGATTGGTCTTAAGATCGAACGCGTCAGAGGGTTTCCACGGCAGATGATGGCGGCCATGTTCATCAAACCATGCAAGGAGTTTTTCCGTAAAAATGGCGTAATGATCACTATGAAAGGGGGCTAAAAAGTGCTCACTCATTTTTGATAGACCCAGTGTAGATAGCGCGCGGTGTGGCAATATTCAGGCAGTTCGCCATAGTGAAGCTCCATCTCAATTCGCTCCGACTCTTCGATTTTTTCTTGGTTTTTCTTGGTCATATAATCGTGAAAGACACGAATCCCACTCTGTTTAAGCGGTGAAAGCCCAAGCTCTAAAAGCGTTTTTTTCATTGTTACCGGTGAGAGCGGATTGATCGGGGTTAAGCTCCCGGGATGGCGTTTAAAGGTGCCTTCACCGTCGGTTTCATGCTCAATCACGCGGAAATTCCCACGGATAAGATTGTGAAAGATGAGCCCCTGTTTATTATAAAAAAGCAGCGAGAGAACGCCCCCTTTTTTAAGATAGGGCAGGACTTTTTCTAAAATTACTTTCGGCGATTCGGTCCATTCAAGAACCGCATGGAGGAGAATTAGATCAAAGGTGTTAGGAAGATTGAGCGAATCAATTTCTTCGGCACGAACCTTAAAAAAGGTGGCAGGGCGCTTTGCATTACTAAAGTTAAGCTCGGCCTTTTCAATCATAGTTGAGGGCTCGATTAGAGTAATGTCGTGGCCTTTTTCGGCAAGAGAGAGGGAGAAAATCCCGCTTCCGCCGCCAATATCGAGCACCTTTTTCGGGCGATCATTCAGATTGAGCGCATTAAAATCTCGCGCCAATACATTAAGACGCAACCGCCCCTTAAAGGAGCGGTAGATCTTTTCATGAAAATGCTGATCAAGTGTATCAAAGTGAAGCATTATGATTGGCTTTCCTTGTCACTTCCGGTTAGCGTTTCAGGAGCAGGGTGCGGTAAAATGAGATTTAATACAATCGCTAAAACCGCTGCTAATCCCACGCCTGAGAAGGGAAAATTGCCGATATTAACGGTATATCCACCAACGCCCGCGATCAGTGTTGCACTGATAATCACAAGGTTTCTCGGGATCATAATGTCCACTTTCGCGTCGATCAGCGTTTTAAGTCCGATGCTCGCAATGGTACCGAAGAGTAAAATCATGATACCGCCCATCACAGGAAGGGGAATCGAGTTTAAAAAGGCGTTAAATTTACCGAAAAATGCCATCGCAATCGCAAAAATGGCGGCATAAGTCATAATTTTGGGATTATCGTTTTTCGTGATCATCACAGCGCCGGTTACCTCGCCGTAAGTGGTTACCGGAGGACCGCCGATTAATCCCGCGACACAGACGCCAAGGCCGTCGCCCGTGAGCGTTTTATCAAGACCAGGATCTTTGGTGTAATCTTTTCCAGTCACTTTTCCGATCGCCATAATCCCGCCGATATGCTCAATGGCCGGAGCAATTGCCACAGGAAGCATAAAGAGCGCGGCCATCCAGTTCACTTCAGGTTTATGAAATTCAGGGGTTGCAAACCACGCCGCAGAAGAGAGATTGCTGAAATTTAAGATTTCTTGACCATTATTGAGCGCTGCTGAAACGCCAGTCATATCAAAGATTAGGGCAATAATATAGCCTGCTAAAATTCCGCCTAAAATAGGAATCAGACGGAAGAGCCCTTTACCGAAGATGGTGATCAAAACGGTCACCGCAAAGGTTGAAACAGAGAGTAAAATCGAAAGCGTATCGCCAACGATGTGCTCGCCGCCGCTAATTCCCATCGCCATTTGCGTTGCCGTTGCTGCAACTGAGAGCCCGATCACCATGATCACAGGGCCGATTACAACGGGAGGAATGAGGTGATTAACCATCGAAATGCCGCGCCAGCGAATGATCACCGCAAAGACAAAATACATAAACCCAGCGGCAAAGAGGCCGAACATGGTTGCGCCCATGCCCCAGGTTTGTAATGAGAAGATGATCGGTGCGATAAACGCAAACGACGAGCCTAAAAAAATCGGTACTTTTCTTTTCGTAACGAGTTGGAAAAGAAGGGTACCGATCCCTGCGCCAAGAAGCGCCATAGATGGATTTAAGCCAGTTAACAGCGGAACGAGAACCATCGCGCCAAAGGCGACAAAGAGGATCTGCATTCCGGAAATGGCATCATTGATTAAACGCATGAAGTGACTCCGTGAATGGGATAAAAACAAAGGTCTCAATTATATCATTTTTCCTTTTTTTAGCGCGTGAGATTATTTGAGATTTAATTTAAGAGGCGTTAATCCATTTAACGTTTAAAGGAGGTTTTTATATTGACTAACAATTGATCAACCTCGAATAAAAATGGAGCAAAAAAGTCCATTTTTTATGATGTTTAACGTAAATCCTTTATAACTTACTGATATGATTGTGCTGATTTGCGATCAATCGATCGATTTTCGGGTGATTGATCATCGCTGTTATTGTTAAAAAGGATCGCTGGAATCTCAGGTATCTCAAATAGAGATAGTGAGTATTAATTATTTTGATAATTTAAAAATTAGGTAGTATGATCGATAACGTATTGAGGAAAACGCGGGTAAAACCCCGTGTGATCTGCCTAATTTAATCAGATAAATGGAGAAAAAATGAAAACGTATCGTTTGGTGATGTCTTGTCCTGATGGAGTTGGTATTGTTGCGGGTGTGAGTGGCTTTCTCGCCGAACATGGGGGCTGGAGTATGGAAGCAAATCACCATTCCGATTTTGAGAGCGGGTATTTCTTCATGCGCCACGTAATTAAGGCAGAGAGTCTTCCCTTTGGAATTGAGGAATTTAAGGCGCGCTTTGCACCGGTTGCGGAGAAATTCTCGATCAAATGGCAGGTATTTGATACCTCAAAGATAAAGCGCGTGATGCTGATGGCGAGTAAAGAAGCGCATTGCCTCATCGATCTCCTTTACCGCTGGCACAGTGGTGAGCTCGATTGTGACATTGTTGGAGTGATCTCAAATCATGACGATCTTCGTAGTATGGTGGAGTGGTATAACGTGCCGTTTCATCACGTTCCGGTCGATCCGAATGATAAGACCGAGAGCTTTGCTAAGGTCAATCAGCTTATTGAGGAGGCCGACTCTGATACGATTGTGCTCGCGCGCTATATGCAGATTATTCCGCCGGAGCTTTGCCAAAAATATAAACATAAAATCATCAACATTCACCACAGTTTCCTACCCTCGTTTGTGGGCGCAAAACCCTATCATCAGGCAGCAAAACGT
>JAAZCI010000193.1 GCA_012513365.1 Lysobacteraceae bacterium | reverse complement strand
TGCTAAAACGATCAAGAAGGCATTTTATATTGCAACGACCGGTCGTCCTGGCCCGGTTGTGATTGATTTGCCGAAAAACATTACCGTACAAGAGTGTAAATTTGAGTATCCTGAATCGATCTCAATGCGTTCGTACAATCCGACCATTAAAGGTCACCCAAAACAGATCAAACGCGCCTATGAACTGTTAACTAAAGCAAAGCGCCCAATGGTCTATACCGGCGGCGGCGTTGTGATTGGCAATGCGCATGAGGAGCTTCGTGAATTAGTGCGCGCGCTCAATTTACCAATTACCAGTACTCTGATGGGGCTTGGTGCTTATCCGGGAACGGATCAGCAATTCCTTGGAATGCTCGGTATGCATGGTACTTATGAATCGAATATGGCGATGCACCATTGTGACGTTCTATTTGCCATCGGTGCCCGTTTTGATGACCGTATTACCGGGACTCTTAATAACTTCTGCCCCAATGCAAAAGTGATTCATGTGGATATCGATCCATCGAGCATTGCGAAAAACGTTCCAACCGATCTTCCGATTGTTGGTGAAGCGAAATCGGTTCTCCGGGAGTTTTTAGCCATTCACAATGAAGAGAAACGCTCACTTGATGAAAAAGCGCTTGAAAAATGGTGGGATCAGATCGCCGAATGGCGCGAAATGAAGTCGCTCGATTATGTTAATAGTAGTGAGATCATCAAACCGCAATTTGTCCTAGAGAAACTCTTTGAAGTGACTCAAGGCCGTGCGATTGTTACCTCGGACGTGGGCCAGCACCAGATGTGGGCGGCACAATATTATCAATTTGACGAGCCTCGCCAATGGATCAATTCCGGCGGGCTTGGTACGATGGGCTTTGGAGTCCCAGCGGCGATGGGGGCTAAATTAGCCGCTCCTGATCGCGATGTTGCATGCATTACCGGCGATGGAAGTATCCAAATGATGCTTCAAGAGATGTCGACGATGCTCCAATATCACACTCCGGTAAAAATTATTAACCTAAATAATGGTTATTTAGGAATGGTCCGTCAATGGCAAGAGTTCTTCTTCCAAAAACGGTACTGCATGAGTTATTTTGACTCTCTGCCTGATTTTATTAAATTAGCAGAAGCGTATGGGCACAGCGGTGTTCAAGTCACCAAACCAAGTGATGTTGAACCTGCACTTATAGAGGCGTTCAAGCAAAAAGATAAAACCATCTTGCTTGACTTTATCACCGATCCGACCGAGAACGTTTACCCAATGATTCCTGCGGGCAAAGGTCATCACGAAATGATCTTAGCGGGTCGCGATAAAATGGAAAACACCAGCAAAGACGGCTTAAGCCAAGTATAGAGGGAGGTAAAAAAATGGCTACAGTATTAAATAACGATCAATCGCGTCATATTATCTCTATCTTGATGGAAAACGAGGCGGGAGCTTTGTCGAAAGTGGTCAATCTGTTTTCCGCACGCGGCTATAACATTGAGAGCTTGTCAGTAGCCCCTACTGATGATAAATCGCTCTCTCGACTCACACTCGTCACCATAGCGGACGGTCAAGTCGTCGAACAGATCGTCAAACAGCTCAATAAACTGATTGATGTTGTCAAACTTACCGATCTTACCGATGGGGCTCACGTTGAGCGTGAGATGATGCTGATTAAAGTCACCGCTGAGTCGGAGAAAAATCGAGCAGAACTCTTCCGCCTCAATGAGATGTTTAGAGGACGTGTCTTAGATGTCACCCCTTCAACATTCACCATCGAAATGACGGGAGATCAAGAAAAACTCAACGCCTTTATCCGCGCGGTTAAAGAGCTTGGGATTGTCGAAATTGTTCGTTCAGGCGCACTCGGCTTAGTTCGTGGTGCAAAAGGTTTAACATTATAATTATTTTTTAAGGATGATAATAACGATCATCCTGTGACACATAAGGATTACAAAATGAAGGTATTTTACGATAAAGATGCAGATATCTCCTTAATCAAAGGCACAACGGTTGCGATCATTGGTTATGGTTCACAAGGGCATGCCCACGCTCAAAACCTAAAAGATTCTGGAGTCAACGTCATTGTCGGACTTCGTAAAGGCGGATCGTCTTGGGATAAAGCTGTAAACGCTGGCCACAATGTAAAAGAGATCGCGGATGCGACTAAAGAAGCGGATTTAGTGATGCTTCTCCTTCCTGATGAAGCTCAACCCGCTGTCTACAAATCAGAGATCGAGCCCAACATCAAACAAGGGGCAACACTTGCGTTTGCACACGGATTTAACATCCATTACAACCAAATCATTCCACGCGGTGATTTAGACGTCATCATGGTTGCGCCAAAAGGCCCAGGTCACACCGTTCGTTCAGAATATGTGAAAGGTGGCGGCGTTCCATCACTGATTGCGATCTACCAAGATAAATCATACAAAGCACGCGATATCGCACTTTCATACGCATCAGCCAATGGTGGCGGTAAAGCCGGTATCATCGAAACCACGTTCCAAGAAGAGACTGAAACAGACCTCTTTGGTGAGCAAGCGGTTCTTTGCGGTGGTGCGGTTGAACTTGTTAAAGCCGGCTTTGAAGTATTAACCGAAGCAGGTTATGCGCCTGAAATGGCTTACTTTGAGTGCTTACACGAGCTTAAACTCATCGTAGACCTTATGTATGAAGGTGGAATCGCAAACATGAACTACTCCATCTCAAACAACGCTGAGTATGGTGAGTATGTTACCGGTGAGGAAGTGATCACTGAGGATACTAAAGACGCAATGCGTTACGCACTCTATCGTATCCAATCGGGTGAGTATGCGAAGATGTTTATCCAAGAAGGTCACACCAACTATCCATCTTTAACTGCTCGCAGACGTTTAACGGCTGAACACCCAATTGAGAAAACAGGCGCAAAATTACGTTCAATGATGCCCTGGATCACCGAAAACCGTTTAGTTGACCAAGACAAAAACTAAACCCTTTTCAAAAACGATCAAACCTTAATTGATAAAGCCTTAAGTCTGCAAAGCCTTAGGGCTTTTTCTTGAAGCTTTATTTAATGACACAACGCGCCCATAATCTGGTAGATTGATTAAGGTTGCCTAATACGACGTTGAATCATCGATTCAAGTCCCAAAAATTTTAACGTAAAACACGATTTAGATTTACCAATGTAATGAGTGTAGGAGATTCGATCGTAACTATCGATCAACCCTCCTTCCATCAAAGTAAGAGAAAGGAATTATAGAGATGACATGGACACCTAATAGCTGGAGAAATTTCAACGCGGCACAAACTCCAGTCTACGAAGACAAGGAAGCCTTAAAACGCGTAGAAGATCACTTAAAAACCCTTCCCCCACTCGTATTTGCTGGGGAAGCACGCACTTTAAAAGAGCAGCTTGCACAAGCGGCGATGGGGAAAGCATTCCTCTTGCAAGGCGGCGACTGTGCTGAGAGCTTCTCAGAATTTAATGCGAAAAACATTCGTGACACCTTCCGCGTTCTTCTTCAAATGGCTGTCACACTGACCTTTGCGGCAAGTAGCCCGGTGATCAAAGTTGGCCGTATTGCGGGACAATTTGCAAAACCGCGCTCATCAGATACTGAAACCATCGATGGCATCACTCTGCCAAGCTATCGCGGGGATATTGTCAACGGCATTGAGTTCACCAAAGAATCGCGCATGCCCGATCCTGATCGTATGTGGAAAGCCTACGCCCATTCTGGCCTGACCCTTAACTTACTGCGCGCCTTCTCTCGCGGGGGATACGCCGACCTTCATCGCGTTCACAATTGGAATATGAGCTTTGCGGAAAACTCACCTCAAGCAGAACGCTATCTCGACCTTGCTCGCCGCATCCAAGACTCTCTTAAATTTATGGAGGCGTGTGGCATCGAATCGGCCAATACTCCGATCCTCCGTGAAACACAAGTCTTCACCTCGCACGAAATGCTACTTTTAGGCTACGAAGAGGCTTTTACCCGTGTTGACTCCACCAGTGGCGATTGGTACAACGTTGCCGCGCATATGGTTTGGATCGGCGAACGTACCCGTCAGCTTGATGGTGCACATATTGAATACGCCAAAGGCATTGCGAACCCAATCGGCGTTAAAGTGAGCGATAAAATGCATGAAGATGATCTGATTCGTCTTATTGATGCGCTTAATCCTCAAAACGAACCGGGCCGCTTAACCCTCATTACCCGTATGGGCGCTGATGTGTTACCGGAACATCTACCGCGCCTTCTTCGTAAAGTGAAATCTGAAGGCCGTCACGTTGTGTGGAGCTGTGACCCAATGCACGGCAATACCATCACCGATAATGGCTATAAAACGCGCCCATTTGATCGCATCTTAAAAGAGGTTGAGAGCTTCTTCGATGCCCATAATGCCGAAGGCACTTTTGCTGGTGGCGTTCATTTTGAAATGACCGGGCAAGATGTGACTGAATGTTTAGGCGGCGGCCAAAATATCACCTCAAAAGATCTCGAAAGTCGTTATCATACGCATTGTGACCCTCGATTAAACGCGCAGCAGAGCTTAGAACTTGCGTTCCTCACTGCAGAAAAATTGAAGGAACATAGAGAAAAATTTCATTCATAAGGGTATAATGACTCTTATTTTTGATAAACCTTGAGGTTTATCGACGATTATCGAAATCAAATTATTGAGGAGTAATGATTTGAATACCAATTACTTAGACTTTGAAGCTCCCATCTCAGAACTTGAGACGAAGATTAATGAGCTTGTCAATTGGGCTGAAGGGACAGACATTGATGTCGCGGATAAGCTAAAAGATCTTGAGGACAAACTTGATGCTGAAATTGATGGCATCTTCTCAAAACTTAGCTCGTGGCAGGTTGCGCAGCTCGCGCGTCACCCACTTCGTCCTTACACGCTCGATTATATCGATCTAATCTTTGACGATTTCCAAGAGCTCCATGGCGATCGCCACTATGCTGATGACCATGCAATTGTGGGCGGTCTTGCTCGAATT
>JAAZCI010000192.1 GCA_012513365.1 Lysobacteraceae bacterium | reverse complement strand
GCCGCATTCCGCGCCCGAATATCATGAGAATCTTTGAGTGCTTGAATGCTACCTAAAAACTCCGAAACGCCATCTAAGACAGTGTTTTGCTTTGCACGCTCAATCTGATCCATCTTGGTTTGATGCATCTCTTTAAGCTCACGCTCTTTCTCATCCCATACTTCATTTAACTCATATTGAGTCTCTCTAAATTGCTCAAGCATCTCTTGGCGATCTTGATACCATTTATCGAGCTCTTGCTTCGCAATATTTAAGCGATCCATCTGGGTGAGAATCTGATCACCCCCAATCACACCAAGATCCGGGGCTTCAATATCTTTCATCGCTGCATTAGCTGCACGCGTTGACATCTCAAGACGCTCTGTTTCACTAATCTTTGCTTTATTAATAATCTCTAACTGCTCTTGCAACGTACTAAGACGGCGCTCCTCATCGGTTTGCAGTTGTTTTACTAAACTCGCATATTCACTTAGCTCTTTATTGGAGGCTTTAAGAGTTTTCGTTTTGACTTTGCCCGCGGTATTGATATTATCGATGTGCGCATATGAGCGTTTAATCTCGTCAACTTGCTTGGTTAATAAGCTATTGGCTTCCTTGTAAACCTCATTGCTATCACGCCCGGCTTTAATCTGCTGTTGCGCCCACTCGGCATTTTGTTGCGAGAGCTTAACGATCTCTTGCTGTGCGCCGGTCATGCCTACGGTGCGAACCCGTTCACGAAGGGAGCTCATTTGGCTATCCATCGCGCGCATGCTGTTTTCAATTGCTCGAGTCAATTCTTGTTCTAATCGAATCGACTCAGCGCGCAGATCGTTTTGCTCGGCTAATTTGATCAGCCCCTGTTGCTGTGCATCAACATTCTCCCCTTCTAATTTAATCAGGCCTAATTGAAGTTGCACCCGTACTTTTTCAGCTTCCGTAGTCAAACCCATGAGGTAATATTGCTCGCGGTAATGTTTTGCCTGCTTTTCAAATCCTTCTGACAAAACGGCCGAATGTCTGCTCTGAGCATTACCGATTGAATCGATCTGATTGTACGTTTCGCCAATTAATGCATTCGCCTTCTCAATTTTAAGGGCCACCTCATCATATGCTGCGCTCCATTTTTTAATGCGCACCTCAATTTCTTGAATCACGCCCGCGGTTTCTTTAGCTTGCTTGGCCTGATTTAACGCCCATTTAGCATCACGCAGATTAATAGAGGCCATTCCCGCCTCAGTCTCAAGCGCTTTAAGCTCTTTCCGTGCTTCCTGAATGCCTTTCTCAAAGTTATTTTTATCAACGCGAAGCTCTACGGCACTTTTCCCTTTCGTTGAGAATGACTCAAGCGACTGGGCAAGCTCATCGATTTTATTGGAGGTCTCTTCTGCGTCCACAGCTGTTTTTCGCATCGCTGATCCTAACGAATAGAGCCCAAATCCCGCCGTGGCTAATAAACCGATTCCCCCACCAAAAGGAGCCATTGCAAGTGATAACACGCGCGCCGACTTTGCCATGGCGATATGAGAAGAGGTCACTACTTTCGCCCCTTGCCCTTGAGCGATTAATGCAGCCGTATTGCGTGTCACCTCAATGCTATTGGCTCTAAAGGCTTTCCCAGATGCATAGAGCGAGGCGACCATGCGCCCTGCAATAATGACCGCTAACCCCTTAAGTGCCACCACCCCAACATCGATGGTTTTGCGAAAGTTATTCACCCAGCGCTCGATATCTTCCGTTGTTAAGGATTTTAAAAACGCATCAATTGGCTCTAAAAAATCAACGGCAATCTCTTTACCAACATTGGAAAACGCGCCTCGAATGTTAGAGATTTCACCTAAAACATCGGCCGACATATTGGCAAATTCGGTGCTGGTAACGTAACCAAGCCGTTCCGCTTTATCGATAAGATCGTCAAACTCCTCACCGCTTGCATTGAGCATATTTAATAGTGGCATACCGCCCGTATCAAATAGATTTTTGACGACGTTCATGCGCATCCCCTGATCGTCAATGCCTCGCAAGGCTTCCGCAATCTTTTTAAACTGCTGATCAATGGGCAGGCTAATGACTTCACGCGCCTCAAGATTTAAATCTTTAAAGGCTTTCGAGGCGACACCAAATCCGTTGGCGGCTTCCCCTGCTCGGCGTTGGAAACGTTGCATTGCAGTATTTAATGCATCGGCAGATACGTTAAATTGTGATCCCACAAATTGGAGCTTGGTTAGCTCTTCGGTGGTTAAGCCAATCCGATCGGCAAAGAACTTGGTTTGTTCTGCAGCTTTGGCAGCGCCTAGCGTCCAATTTTTAAACGCATTTACCGACAAGCCCACCCCAATCGTTGCAGCCATCGCCTTAAACGTATTGGCAGCACGCTCCATTTGCCGTTGCATATCTTGTAAGTTGCGATCGATGTTGCGCGTGGTTTGACGCATAACCCGATCCGCTCGATCAAGTGGCGCGGTAAAGCCACCGACTTTAGCGATCAAATCTAAGCTTAATGTCCCTAATGACGATGACATTTAACGCCTCCTATTGGCTCCTAAAAATGGCACAATCTCCATTAAATCCCGTGAATTAATGGCCTCGTTTTGCTCTTCTTCGATCCGTTTTGATGCGTTAAAATCATCCCATGATTGAAAACTCTCATGGGGAAGGCTCTCTTTTGGATCGACGTTTTTTATAAAATATGACCTGATCAAAAGATCAAGCATGCCGACATGTTGCTCTATGCGCCGACCTACATTTAATGAGCCAAAGCGCTCATAGTACATCTGCCATTTTGAAAACTCGGCCGTACTCATATCGCGCTTTACCTCTTCGTAGGTGTTTCCACCAACTCCATTTAATGCCAATTCAAGCAGAAGGATGTCGGTTGCGCTTAACCCTTTCCCTCTTGATCCTTGAGGTCGTTCTCTTTATTTAATACCCCAATAATCGCGGTAAAGACGCTATCTGGTAGCGAGGTGAGCGACTCGTCTTTAATCAGATTAAAATCATCATCTAACGTAGCGCCGATAATGTTCTCAATCCCATCAAATAGCGGATGGCCCTTCTCATCCACCACCATCATTTCAATGAACTTTGCCGCTTTAATAAGATTCTCGGCAGGGGGCTGTTTCGCTTCTAATTGCTGATAAAACTCTCTAAATGAGATCGTATCGGCTACCTTCATCTCTTTGGTAAAAAACTCAAATTCACGCGCCTCGCCATTTAACATAAATTGCGCGGAATGCTTAGCCGGCTTTTGAGAGAGCTTTAATACATCTTGAATCGATAACATCATTAGATTTCCTCCGAGACAGAGATCTCAATATTCACCTTGATATCTTTATCAACCGTTGAGGTGGCGCGGACAGAGGTCACCCCTTCTTTAACGCCTGTTACCACTCCACTTTGAGAGATTTTAGCGATGGTTTCATCATCCACTTCCCACGTCACACTTAACGGCGCGCCTTCGGGTACAGCTTTAAGCGTAATGGCCACTTGAGCCCCTTCATCCACACTCACCGTTGATTGAAGCGCTGAGATCGATTGCAACTTAGGCGCTTTTGTAAGCTGAGGATACCAATCCACCTCGGTCTTACGGTTTAAAGTTAGGTTCGAGGTGATGTGTCCACCATCGGGAAACTCAAAGGGAAAGTTCATGCACGTTGCATCAAACACCAGCCATGAGCGGGTTTCTGGATAGCCAAATTCATAGCGCCCACCAAATTGCTTAAGCTCAGGATCGATCCCCTCACCATCCGATAAACCGATGGCCACACTAAAGCGCGTTTTATCTTTTTTGAGTTGCCACATATGCTTGGCCACTTCACTATCCGATGAAGGATAGATGCCAATCGTCGCATTCCCGAGCGTAGTGCGCCCCTCTTCGGTTTCGACAACATGGCGATTAATACAGGTGACGGTGATCTCTTCGGTCGAATCCTCACCAAGCTCCATCTGCGTTAAACAACCAAACTTAATAATTTTGCGTTCGGTTGGATTATTTAAATCCGGAACTAAAGCGTACACATCGGTACCGGCGGTCTTAATTTTCATATTAATTTCCTTATGTATAAAAAATACAGGCATAAAAAAACCCGCCGTT
>JAAZCI010000191.1 GCA_012513365.1 Lysobacteraceae bacterium | reverse complement strand
CTGTCGAATAATTCAGCGGCAAATGCACCGGCAATTATTGAAGTGCTAAGACGAACAGGGGGTGCTGCTCAAAACTTTGGACTTGCGAAGGAAGAGGTTGCCGGTCTTGCTAGTGCTTTTCTCTCATTGGGTATGTCGCCAGAGATTGCAGCGACATCATTAAAAGGCTTTGCGACAGATTTAGCGAATGCTAAAAAAGCAGGAACAGGCTTTCAAGAGTCTCTTATTAAATTAGGGACGACCAGTGTTCGATTGGCTCAGGACATTAGAGATAACCCCAGACAAGCTATTCTTGATCTATTAGGGTCAATTAATGAGCTTGAAGGCAGTGAAGTCACTGGTGTTTTGACGGATATGTTTGGTAAGGCTAATCAATCAAATGTCGCCTCATTGGCAAAAAACGTAGACCAGCTATCTGATGCTTTTGATCTTGTTGCTGTTAAAGCTGATTATGCCGGCTCTGTAACAGAAGAGTTTGATAAGAAAAATGAGACTACAGAAAGTCGAGTTAAGCTAATGAGCAACAGTCTCACAGCTGTTTCTATTGAGATTGGAAGTCAGTTGTTACCTATGCTTAAAAGTGGGGCGGACTCAATATCAAAAGTTAGCGATGGCTTTAATAAAGCGAAAGGTTTTGCCATGTCCTTTGCGGCAGGCTTTGCAAAAATGCAGGTTGCAGTTAGTGGCCGTGCTAAAGCGCTAGGAAAAGCACTTACGTTCGATTTTGAAGGGGCAAATCGAGAATTGGAGTTGATGGAGACTCAGCTTCTCGCGATTGGCGATGCTCATTTTGAATCTATGGAGGAGCTTTTTAATACAGCTAGACAGGCAAAAGATGAGGTTATTACGTTTGGCGATGTCATGGCTGATATTGAGAGGCAGGAGAAAGAAGCCCGGCTTGCGCGTATTGCAAATGATGGAAAGGTGGCGTTAGCTCGGGCGTTAGCTAATGAAGAAGAGGCAGCGAGTATTGAAAGGCTCAATGAGCAATTAGCTAAATTTGGGCAAAGTTATAACTCAATTGAAGAAGGCATCACTAAAAAAGGAAATGATGCCATTAACACTTTTGAGAGAATTGGCAGAGAAAGCGCTGCAACTTCCAGTATTATTCGTGAGTCATTTATTGCTACTTTGAAAGAAATTGAAACGCCGGTCGAAGCTCAAAAGCTAATTGATAGTTTCGAAGAGATTCGCAGCCAAACCAATGAAGCGGGAGATGCTTTCAAGGTAACGGCCGAAGATGCCATTATGCTCGCGCCTGAATTGCTAGCGCTTCAAGAAGCTATCGCCAACGGAGCAAAAGTTGACGCAGATTGGGCTGAGGTTCTTTCTGGTGTGAATGAGCAACTTGAAAAGAAACGTCTTGGACTAATGGCCGTAACATCTGAGCATGAAAAGCAGGTCGAGGCGATCAATAAACAGCTCAAAAAAGAAGAGGAGTTAATCGATTCCAAGATCCGCGCATTAAAAGCGGAGCGCGATTTAGCAACGGCGCGTGATGATCTTGCGCATGCAGCTGAATTAAACCGGCAAATTGCAGAGCAGGAATTACAGCTACTTAATAAGCAAGTGGCGACTAATGCAAAACTCACGGAGCTCGACCAACAAGCCTTGGCGCGTCTTGAGGCTAAGCGCGAAGCGGGTGAAAAGCTCACAAAAGCTGAGCTCGAACAGATCGACGCCCTTAAGCACTCTATCGCACTGCGCGCCAATGAAGTGGCTGCACTTGGGGCAAGCGCGGAAGCGAAGGCGATCGATACACAAGCGACGGACGCGAATACCGCTGCATTACAGCGCCGTAATAATGCGGCAAGTGGTGCGTCTAAATCGATCAAGAAAACAGCGGAAGCGGTGGACGATGTAGATAAAGCAACCAAGAAAACCACGTCAAGCGGTGGCGGCAGTACGAAGTTTTCTTCATGGCTGAAAGACGCGGGGGATACGGCCCTTTTAGCTCAGTCCCAGATTGATGGTTTGAAAAATTCAGTGCTCGGTGCGCAGAAATATCTCGTGGGTGGGGTTCAAGATATCCACGGGTTTGTGAATGCCAATAAGCATTTACGCTATGAGATTGAACAACTTCAAAAAGGGGTAGATCGCTTTAAGTCTTTACGTGATGAAATTTCAGCGCTTAAAGATCCAACGCTCGATCAAGTCCTCAATTTTGAGGCGATGGCCAACTCGATCAATTCCATTGATGATCAGGCGCTCGGAGCGGTGAAAAGTCAGCTTCAAGGCATGAAAGATGAGATTTTAGCGCTTAGACAAGAGAGTGAGCAATTGCTTGATTCGCTCAAGAAAGAACAGGCAAAAGCGATGGGGCGCGATTATCGCCTCACTCAAAGCCAAAAACTTCTTGAAATTGAAGAGAAGATCGCCGAAGCCAAAGCCAAAGGCGATATGACCGCAGTGCGCAATCTCGAAGAAGCGATGGGCATTCAGCAACGGATTGATCGCATTAGCTACGTGAAAAATCGACGGGAAGAAGAGCCGAAGATCACTAAGCGCGTAGCGATTGATCTCAATATCGGCAATGAGCCACACCAGATGGAAACCGACGAACAAACTGCCGAACGCGTATTAAGGGCGATCGAGCGTAAGAAACGGGTTTCAACAAGGAGATAAACCGTGACACAACGATTGATTCATGACAATGGGGACGAGCTCATACTCGATCCCCATTTTATTTGGGTAGATGAAAATACCTGGTCGGCGCATGTCCAAAGTATGGATTATGCGCTCGACGGCACGCTGATTGTTGAGAACTCAATAAAGAAAGCAGGCATGCCGATGACGCTTTCACTCGAAGAGAATCAGGGTTTAGCGGATCGCGCACTGGTGGAGAAATTAAAGGCCTTCCAGGATAAATACCCCAACGATATTTTCACGCTTGAACGCTTTGGCAAGCGCTATCGAGTGACGTGGCGCGCTGAAGAAGGTGAGCCTGCAATCGAGGCGCATCAGGCGTTTTTCAATTATGCCAATCCCGACGATAACGATTACGTTTCATTAACAGTACGATTTATGGAGATTCCAAACAATGGCCATTAAAAAAGGCGATATTAAAATCTTTCGCTCAGAACGCTTAACCGATTTTGATGATGGTGGTGGATTTATCACGGGGATTGAGCTTGCGAATAATCAGAGCAATAACATCTTCCCAGACGTATCCGATACCGATAGAACGATGGGGAACGTCTCCATGCGTAAAGTATTCCCGTCGGTGTCGAGCTATGGCGAGGAACTTTTAGGGGAAGATGGCGACCCGGTCTTAGACGCAACGGGTAAACCGGTAGTGATTCAAGAGACCTTTATGTCCGCCAATCTCATTATCACCAAAAACCCCGAAGACCCTGCCGTGAGCGCGCTTGCATTTACCACGTCACGTCCAAAAGATATGACAGCCTCAGCGGACGTGCGAAAAGATGCAGCGAACGCGGTCGAGAACTATCTCATTAAAGGGACAGTGCTTCCGGGGCAGATGCGCGGGCAACATGCTGCAGGGCAAAAGACTCTTGCGCTGATGATGCGCGTCACAGACGATACGCCAAAAGTGGGGCAAACCCTTTATCTTGTGCAAGATGAAGGGAAGCCTTCCGAGATTAATCAATATGTAAAAATCTCATCGGTGGATGCGTACGAGCGTGAGATCCGCATTGAGGGGGAAGATAAGCCCGTCGTGCGTAAATTCGTGGATTGTCAGCTCTTTAATGCGCTTCTCTATAACTTTGATGGCGGTAAGCTCACCATTTT
>JAAZCI010000021.1 GCA_012513365.1 Lysobacteraceae bacterium | reverse complement strand
TCACAGCCAACCAGCAGGCGTGGCTCATCGGTGCACCGGCACTCTCAGGGGCAACACTTCGAATTCTCTACTCATTTGTGGTGCCAATCTTTGGTGGGCGTCGCTGGACAGCCTTTTCGACGTTGCTACTCTTAATTCCTGCCGTGGGCTTAGGAATGGCGGTGCAAAACCCTGAAACAAGCTACAGCACGCTCTTAATTCTCGCGCTTTTCTGTGGATTTGGTAGCGGTAACTTTAGCTCAAGCATGGGCAATATCAGCTACTTCTTCCCCAAAGCGAAAAAAGGTACCGCACTCGGTCTGAACGCAGGGCTTGGGAATTTAGGGATCTCAATCATGCAGTTCTTAATCCCCATTGCGGTCGGCTTTAGTATCTTTGGCGCGCTTGGCGGAAGCGGGCAAGAAATTGTCACAAACGGCGAAACGCACACCATTTGGTTACAAAATGCCGGTTTTATTTGGGCCCCCTTTATTGTGGCCTCGGGCATTTTAGCTTGGTTTGGCATGAATGATCTGAGCCTCATGAAAGCGAGCGTGAAAGATCAGCTCTCGATTCTCAAAAGCAAACATAACTGGTTTATGTGCTGGCTCTATCTCGGTACTTTTGGATCTTTTATCGGATTTTCGGCAGCGTTTCCTTTCTTACTTAAAAATCAATTTGCCGATCAAAATGCGCTTCATTTAGCCTTTTTAGGACCACTTATTGGGGCGATTACCCGTCCGATGGGCGGCTGGATCTCCGATAAATTAGGCGGCGCGCGAGTGACACATTGGGTCTTTATTTTAATGGTCTTTGCGGTATGCGGCGTCATTGTATCGCTCCCAACGGCAGGTGCTGCCGGTAACTTCGTCGGCTTCTTCGCTTCCTTTATGGCGCTCTTTGCCCTGACTGGAATTGGTAACGGCTCAACCTTTATGCAAATTCCAATTATCTTCTCAAAAGTACATGGCTATCGCGCGGAAGCGGGATTGGTAACACAAGCAGAAGCGGAAAAAACGGCAGCTAAAGAGGGCGCAACAGTAGTTGGATTTAGTGCGGCGATTGCAGCGTATGGCGGATTCTTTATCCCGAAAAGCTACGGAATTGCACTAGAATTAACCGGAAGCATCAGTACCGCATTAATTGGCTTTATAATTTTCTACATCAGCTGTATCGTATTAAATTATTGGTACTATGCACGTAAAAATGCGCGTTACAAATGTTAAAGGATAGATAATATGGCGTTTACTGAGCTACCCCTCCGGAAAAAGGTTTCAACCAAACTTTTTATCCTCACCACAATTTGGTGGCTCGGTGCTTTATTGGCGATCTTCTTCACCCTCTCTCTGCTGTGGCAGCTTGAGGGGGCAGGAGGCGCGATCAACGATGCCGGTAGCTTGCGAATGCGAGTCTATCGGCTCGTCATTTTAGATCAATCGGACGATAAAGTACCTGTACTCGATGCGGTCGAGGATTTTACCAATGTATTAACCGGAATTGTCGAAGGTGACCCGAAACGGCCACTGATGCTGCCCCAAGAAGATCACATCTATTGGCAGGCAGAATCGGTATTGCGAGCATGGAAAGATCAAATCCTACCCAATCTTATTGAAAATGATGGCACCCCGTTTACCTATGAGGAAGCCAATGCTTTTATCAGTGAGATTGATGCACTTGTGAAAATGGTGGAAAAGAGTAATGCATCGACATTAAAACGGCTTCACTTTTATCAAGATCTCTTAATTATTCTGGTGGTTGCCGGTTCGTTGACGATGCTCTATATTCTATTCCACCTTATTATTCGGCCCCTTCAGCGCCTTAATTATGCGCTCTCATTGGCGGAAAAAGGGGATTTCTCTTATCGTGAAACCTTAAATAATCGTGAGGATGAGTTTGGGCTTTTAAGCATTGGTTATAATAAAATGGCCACTCGTTTAGAGGCGCTTTATCGCGGGATGGAAGAGACGATCGAGGAGCAAACCCAAGATCTCAAACAGCGCAATTCCGAGCTTGAATCGCTCTACACGATCACCTCTTATTTGCACAATCAGCACGATATTAAGATCATCTGTGAAGGCTTTTTAGCGAGCATTATGCCGATTGTTCATGCCGATGCCGGTGCGATTCGTCTGCATGATTATAATGATCAAAAGATGAAGCTCATTGCAGAGGTCAATCTCTCGGAAGATCTGCAAAATTCGGTGCGCTGTCAACATTTTGATCATTGCTACTGCGGTAAATTTGCGCAGACGGAATCGATTTCAGAAGAGATGGCGATCCAGGATCTGCTTGAAAAGACACCACCATGTCAAGAGGGTGCATTTAAAGCGCTCAATATCTTCCCGATTTTTTACGATCAGGAGAAGATTGGGATTGTGACGCTCTTTAGTCATGATGGTAAAGCCTTTTCAGAGGCGAAGAAAAACCTGCTCAATTCACTGAGCAATCAGTTAGGCGTTGCCATTGGTGGCGTGCGCTTGATGGAAAGATCGCGTAAAATGGCGGTATTAGAAGAGCGTAATATCTTCGCGCAAGACCTGCATGATTCCATTGCACAGATTTTAAACTTCCTTAATTGGCAGGTGCAAATGCTTGAAAAAGCGCTTAAAAATGGTCATAAAGAGGAAGCGCGGGAAAATCTTGCTTTTATTAAAGATGGGGTGAAAGAGAGTTACGAAAATGTGCGTCAATTGTTGTTAAATTTTAGAACGCCCCTTCGTCTTGAATCCTTTTCATACCATTTAGAAGAGCTGATTAAACGCTTTAAGACGCAAACTGAGATAGAAGTCAATGCGATGGTGGATGCGTCCAATATTCATCTTTCCGATAAGGAAAAATTGGAGGTAGTCTTCATTATTCAAGAGGCGCTTTCAAATATTCGCAAGCACGCCAACGCGACGAAAGTCTCGCTCCAGATCTACACCGATGAGAAAAATTACATCATCCGCGTCACTGATAATGGGCAAGGGTTTGCAGAAGAGATTTTAACGGAGAAATCCTTGGAACACGTTGGAATCTTGATTATGGAAGAGCGGGCGCAGAAGATTGGCGGGCAATTAGCCGTTCTTTCTGAACCTGGTGAGGGCACCGAACTTCGTTTAATTATTCCAAGAAAAGAGGCAAAGGCAGAGCATGAGTAATAATCAGAAGATTAAGATTTTAATTATCGATGATCCCACCCTTTTTAGAGGCGGATTAAAGTCGCTCATTCAGCGTGAATCTGAGTATGAAATTGTCGCCGAAGCCGCCGATGGTCTCGAGGGGATCAAGCAGATGGCCAAACACAATCCGGACATCGTTCTGCTCGATCTAAATATGCCGATTATGAACGGAAAAGAGACGCTCGCGCAGGTGATGAATATCAATCCTGAACAGGTAGTCTTGATGCTCACGGTCTCTGAAGATGCGAGCGATCTGACTGAATGCATGCAACTTGGGGCACGCGGATTTTTGCTCAAAAATGTGGACTCCGATTTTCTCCTTGAATCGATTAATAAAGCGTTAAGCGGCGATACGGTTTTTTCACCAGAGATGACGCAAAAACTTGTCAATCAGCTGATTTCAAAAACCGCAAAGCCAAGTGAGAGCACGGATGAGGCGGAAACGCACGATGAAGATGAAGCGAAAGTGGCTGAATTAACCAGTCGCGAGCGCCAAATTTTGGGCTATATCGCCACCGGCGAGAGCAATAAGCAGATCGCGCGGATTTTAGATGTGGCCGAAAATACCGTTAAAGTTCATGTGCAAAACATCTTAAAGAAACTCGGTGTTAATAGTCGTGTTCAAGCGGCGGTGATCGCAGTAAGGCTCAATATTCAAGCGGATTGATTCATCGCAGATTTAGAAAAAATTAGAATCGATCCATAAAAAAAGCCCTTTCAGTTTTGTAAAATCTTCTGAAAGGGCTTTTTTGTGTCTGCTCAATCTAGGATTGATCCGAGCGAGGTTTAGAGCGCTTTAATGTGCGATCCAATCTGTTCACGAACGCGTTCAACCGTTGCGGGCGCTTTAAAGAACTCCACATCCATCACTTCTTGACGGGTAAAGGGAATGCGGTGTGATTTAAAGAGATGCTCTAGGCGGAGCGTTGTAGTGCGATAGGTCTCAAAGTTTTGTTGATAGTCACGCATCGCCTCATCAAAGATCTTCTCGTGCGCGGTTAAAATTACCACCTCATCGAGTTTCCAGTAGAGCACATGGCCACTGCCGAGAGTTTGCAACTCTTCACTTAAATTAAAGATTACCGCTTTAATAATGTGCCACAACTCTTCAAGCCCGATCTGGATCAGTTGCGCCGCAAAAAGCCCGTTAATATCGGCCAGCGTTGCGATACTGATATTGTCGATCTCAAGACCAAAGAGGCTTTCTAGGCGCTCGGTCATCGCGTTTGAAAGTGGGGTATTGGTGGTGAGTGATTCATTGAGCTCGTCGAAAAAAGTGCGCGCTTCATCGTTATCGGGCATCACTGTTAAAAAGGGAAGCACTTGGAGCACTTCTTTAAAGTCGCTCGTCTCTTTATTGAAGATATCGATATCAAATTTCTCAGCTTCTGTGCCGATCCCAACGATTAAAGGTTTAAAGGTTTTCGCGCGGAAACGCACTTTAGCGAGCTCAAAGAGTTGCGTATAGATAGGGAAATTGGGGCGAATGATCTGGTTTAAATGATAGATCGATCCGATACCGATGAGGCCCGTTTCCTGCATTTTAGGGAATTGCGTTGCGATATTTTGTCCGATCTCTTGGAGGAGCGCATTGGTCTGATCCTTATCTAAATAACGCGGGGCATCAGTTTGGCTCGATTCCTTATATTGAATTACAAGGCAAAACTCTAACGGAAGTAGATTGGTGGTTGTCATGAATAGCTCTCTCTTTAGGGCAAAACCGATCGAATCGCCCGACATGGATAGGGTACAAAATAAAACGAATAGGTTCGATTGTACGTCTTTTTATCGTAAAAGCACAAGGGGTGGCGCGCGGGATTGAGGAAAATCGCGCCTAAGATCAAGCAGGGTGCGCTAAAGGGTTAAGATCGGTCAAGAATGGGTAAAGATTCTTCGGCTTGCATACTCAAATGGGGGAATGTTTAGTATAATTACTCTTTTGCTTGACTCATTTTGAAGGATGGTCGCGGTGGCGATCAAGAAGGAAATGGATTTAAAAAAACATATCAAAAGCGTGCTCGATTACCCAAAAGATGGGGTGGATTTTAAGGATATTACTCCGCTTTTTAATAATGTGGATGCGCTGCAATATACGATCAATGCGATGTCGGAATTTGTGAAATCCTCTGGCGCGAATGTGATCGTAGCCCCAGAAGCGCGCGGATTTCTCTTTGGGCCGGCGGTGGCGTTTAATACTAAAACACGCTTTGTTCTTGTGCGTAAACCGGGCAAACTTCCGCGAGAAGTCCATTCCGTTGAGTATGCGCTCGAATACGGCACCGATGAGCAACAGATGCATAAAGATGATTTAAATCCTGGCGATAAAGTGGTGATTATCGATGATATTTTAGCCACCGGCGGCACCATGGAAGCGATCATTAAATTGATCGAAATGCAGGGCGCAACCATTGAAGGCATCAGCTTTTTAGCAGATTTAGAATATCTGCACGATCCTGAGTTTTTAAGCGAATATAAAACCCAACGCTTAGTCTCTTACGCCGATTAAGAGGCATGCAAAGAGAAATATAAGTAGAAATACGAGAAAAGCCTGAGACTGTTTGATTACGAATACTCAGGCTTTTTTATGGCCCATTGCTTGTTGTTTATTAGCTATGAATCCGAATCCCGACCTTGGAGCGGGGCAAGCCGTTTGACTTCTTGATCAATCTCAGCAATCTCTTGGTCGATCTTTTTAAGCGACTCACTCATCTCACTCTCTTTATGGCGCTTTTTCGCTTTCAGTTTTTCGATCTCAAGCAGAATATAATTACGTTTCTTTTCACTCTCCTCAAAATCAAGTAACGAGGTGAGAGAGGCAACCATATCGTCGCACAGCTCGATCACCTCAAGGCTATTGACCTTAGTATGATGGCGGATATCACTTAAAAGCAATTGCCGGCTCATCAGATTGTTTTGATAGGAAAGTTTCTCTTTGGTGTGATCGAGCTCTTTGCGCGGTTTAACAATTAAAAAGACCACAAGCGTTGCCACCGCGATAATAAAAGCATAAAACATGAGAACCTCCTTTTAGGTCACAGGCGCGTAAAAATGGGGTATAATCGCCTCTAGTGTATACGTTTATTTACAAAAAATCTGTAATCCTAGGAACATTTAATTCTACCAACTTAGAAGTAGCTTAACGATGAAATTACTAAAAAATCGATGGATCCTCCTTGGCGGAATCGCCCTTATTGCGCTAGGTGCGTTTTTTCTGTTTCGCGATAACATGGTCACCACCTATCTAAGTGAGCCGGCAACGAAAGGGGATATTGAAGTCAATATTCTCGCAGATGGCAAGATGGAGGCCTTTGAGCAGATTGAAGTAGGCGCGCAGGTTTCAGGCCAGATCAAAAAGATGCACGTTAAGCTTGGGCAAATGGTGAAAAAGGGCGATCTTATTGCAGAGATTGATGACCTTCCCCAGCAAAATGCGGTGAAAGATAGTGACGCGCGTCTTAAAAATGTGATCGCTTCGAAAGTCGCGAAAGAGGCGCAGTTAGTTAACGCGCGGATTAATTATGAGCGTCAAACTCGCTTGATTAAAAGCGGGGCGACTACCCAGTCGGATTTAGATGTGGCGGAAGCAAATCTTAAAGTCTATGAGGCGGAACTTGAAGCGCTCGAGGCGCAAGTTGCGCAAGCGCAGATCGCCTTAGATACCGCAGAGCTTGATTTAACCTATACCAAAATTGTCGCGCCCATTGATGGTACGGTTGTGGCGATTGTGGTCAAAGAGGGGCAAACGGTGAACGCAGTGCAGACAGCGCCGACCATTGTTAAGGTAGCAAATCTTTCCAAAATGACCATTAAAGCGCAGATTTCGGAGGCGGATATTCCGAAAGTGGATCTCGGGATGCGGGCCTATTTCACCATTTTAGGTGAGCCCAATGAAAAATATGAAGCGATCTTAAAACAGATCGAGCCAGCGACAGAAAAATTCCAAAATAGCACCGGCAATACGCTGACCGATGTGAATGAGGCGATCTATTATAACGGGCTTTTTTACGTTGATAATGTCGATCAAACATTTTATATCGATATGACAAGCCAGATCTATCTGGTGATCGATGAGGCAAACGATGTGCTCACCATTCCAACGATGGCAACGCGCTATAAACCAACGAGTATTGATAAGCCTGAGAAACGTCCGGGCTATCAAATCGTATGGGTATTAACTGATAAAGCGAACCAAAAAATCGAACCACGATACATTAAAACCGGTCTCTCCAATAATGTTGTTACTGAGGTGAAATAGGGCTTAAACACTGGCGAGCTGGTGGTTTTATCTGAAACGGAAGTGAAAAAATCAAAAGCGGTGATTAGTCATCCCCGTGGGATTCGCCGAGGATTTTAATCATGACGGCACCACTTATTCAGCTCGATCATCTAGAGCGCTCGTTTCAGACGGGTGAGGTTGAGGTTCGCGTTTTAAAAGGGATTTCGCTCACCGTAGAAGAGGGCGAATTTTTAGCGATTATGGGCGCGTCCGGTTCGGGAAAATCAACGCTGATGAATCTGATCGGCGGGCTCGATTATCCTTCCGGCGGAAGCTACTATTTTAAAGGGCGCGAGATTGCTAATTACTCCCAAGAGGAGCTCGCGAAACTGCGCCGTGAACATTTTGGCTTTATCTTCCAGCGCTATCATCTTCTCAATACATTAACCGCGAAAGGCAAT
>JAAZCI010000190.1 GCA_012513365.1 Lysobacteraceae bacterium | reverse complement strand
ACAGAAAATCAAAGCTTAAAAGGTTTTTAAACTTTTATAATACGGTAAAACCTCATAAAGGACTAAATGGTGCGACTCCTTATGAGGTTTTAGATATTTATTTTAAACAGGAAGTGTAAACAACGCTCCCTTTTCCTACAAGTTAAGTATTCAAACTATCATTGATTACAGGGACATCTGTCTCTTCTATTTTTTCGTTTATTTGTAAGCCTTAGAGGCCGATAATATCGCCATCTTCACGCTCAATCACAACCGTTGCAGAACGTGGGCGACCGCCTTGACGGTGATCGGGCCAGTTCGAGTATTGTGAAGGATTTTTCGCATCGGCATTTCCACTTGGCGGTTCACCGGGGTGCTGGATATTGATAAACATCGTTTTGTTATCCGGCGTAAAGGCAATGCCCGTTACTTCCGCACCGCTTGGACCGGTTAAGAAGCGCTTAAAGTAGCCTTCATTGGGGTCAACGACGAGCATCTGGTTATTTCCCATCCCCTTATAAATTTTTTGGTTTAAGGTGGAGGTTGAAACGTCCGTTTGCACCCAAAGGAGTCCGTTGTGGTCAAATTTCAGCCCATCTGGACTTCCGAAAAGATCGCCACGATGATTCGCTACATGGTTGCGATTTTCCGCTTGATCACGGCCGGCTAACGCTAAAATATTCCAGCTAAATGCCGTGCCGGTGACATCGCCGCCCTGCTCGAGCCAGTGAATAATGTGCCCAAAGAGGTTATTCGCGCGAGGATTGGCCGCATCAACGCCAGGATAACCCGCTTCACCACGGTCGCTATTGTTGGTTAGCGTACAGTAGATTGAACCCTGTTGATGAGGATTGGCTGAAATCCACTCCGGTCTATCCATCTTCGTTGCGCCAAGCACGTCCGCTGCGCCACGAGCATTAATCACCACATCGCCTTGATCGCGGAAACCGTTCGCCGCCGTTAATCCATTTTGACCATGAATCATCGGCAACCATTCGCCCGAACCATCATCATTAAAGCGCGCTACATAGAGCGTTCCGTCTGATAAAAGTGCGCTATTCTCTGTGCCTTTCTTCGGATCATAGGTGCCGTTTGAGATAAATTTATAGATATATTCAAACTTCTGGTCATCGCCCATATAGACCGCAACTTGGCCATTTTCAGCCACTACCATCTCCGCGCCTTCATGCTTAAAGCGACCAAGCGCTGTATGTTTTACCGGCGTTGAGGTAGGGTCAAATGGATCGATCTCAACGACCCATCCAAAGCGATTCGGTTCATTGGGCGTTTCATTGGCATCAAAGCGCTTATCAAATTCGTTCCAGCGATAAACCTCATCTTTATCGGAGATGCCGTAGCGTTTTTCAAGCGCCGTGCGCTCACCTTTTTTCACAAAGATATCGGACCAGTTCTCTTCACAGGTGAGATAGGTGCCCCATGGGGTTTGCCCGTTTGCACAGTTTTGCATGGTCCCTAAAATCACCTCGCCATTCGGGTCATCTAAAGTACGCATTAAGGTATGCCCTTTCGCGGGTCCTGAGATTTTCATCGGCGTGTGTGGGGTAATGCGGCGCGCATATTTTGAGGGACGCACCACTTGCCAATCGCCGCCTGATTTTGAGACTTCAACCACGGAAACTCCCATCGCATTTTGCCCTTTACGCACCTTTTCGAGCGACCAATTTTGATCACCATCGGTAAAGAGTAGGCCATTATCGATATACTCATGGTTCATCGCCAGCAGCCCATTTTTCGAGCCGGCTTTATGATCGCCAATCGGGAAGTAAGCCATGCCATCATGATGCATCCCCGCTTGAGCGAGCTGATCATCGGCGCTGTTGCTACCATCAAATTTAAACTCCGGCATATTGCCATTTAACCCGACCGCATCGCCCCAACTGTAAAACGCGCGCGCTTTATAGCCTTTCGGAACGATGATGGTATCTTCTGTTGAAAATGGCACCGTTTCAAAGCGAAGTAAACGCGCTAAATCAGCACGTCCGCCCGCAGAGGCTGCACTGGATCCAAATTTTGCGGTGAGCGTTGTTGCTGCGCCCATTCCCGGGATCATTGCCGCCCCTAGAATCCCGATTCCAACCCCGGCTTTACGTAAAAGATCACGGCGCGATACGCCTTTTTCGAGAACGTCTGAAAATACGGTATTTTCACTCTCATTGCTGATCAAATCCTCGTGCGCGGCTTTTAGATAGACTGCTTTTGGCTTACCCATGATTGATTCTCCTTTTGATTCGAATGCATCATTGTGTGACTCATTAATTGAATGTCTCTAGCCTAATCGCTCTCAATGACAAGATGATGACAGTCTCGATAAGCCCATGGTTTTTTGTTAAATTGCGTAAAAATTACTGTCTAAATATTAATCATGAAATTTGTAATCAAATAATCCCTATGTAATCCTATAATGTGGGTGTGACGCCATCCACGCTTACCTTTTCCGCTCTCTAACCCAAAGGACTTTTCTATGAAACACCCCTTCACGATACTGAGAGATCAATCGCGTTTATTCCGCACGCTGATCGCATTTTTGGTGCTGATATGCGCCTCCTTTGCCACAGCGCAAACCGATACCGCGCAACCGCAAACGGTGCCCAATGAGGTTGAAGAACTCAATCAGATTAAAACCAATCTTGATGATGTCATCGCTAAGAAAGAGGCGATTAAAAAAGAGCTCGCGAAAGCGGACGATGCGGAGCAAAAAGAGTCGCTCACCTATACGCTCGATCAGCTCACCCTGCAAAAGAAAAACTTTGAAACGATGTTTGAAAAAAAGGCGCTTGGTGGCCTTGATATCGATCGTTTCGAGAATTTCACCACGCAAGAATCCCAAGATCCTGAGACCTATGATTGGCAAAAAGAGCTGATCCAAATTATTCAGCCGGTCTTCTCATCGCTCCAAGATCTCACCGAATCGCAGCGCAAAAAAGATGGCGTTCGAGCCAATAAAAATACGCTTGAAGAGAGCGTAGCGATGATCGATAAAGGGATTAAACATCTCGATAAGATCGATAAAACCGCTCTTTCCCCAGCCTCACAAGAGAGTTTAGAGAAAATTCGCGCCTCTTGGGAGATTAAAAAAGCGAACTTCCAAAATCAGCTCGATCTTGTGATGCTTGAATATCAAGAGATTGAGAAAGAAGGCACCTTTATTGAGCGCATGATTGATGGTACGATCAATTTTCTGACCAATCGCGGGCTCATTTTACTCTTAAGTTTTGGGGCATTTTTTGGGCTGCTCTACCTCTTTTCTTGGATTCTCAATCGCCTCACGGTCTATCATGAGAAGAAATATAAACATCGCAAAACCTCCTTTGCATGGCGTTTAACGCTCCTTCTCTATCAGATTGCGACTTTTGCCATCTCCTTTACTGCGCTCCTTGTGATTCTGCATTCATCGGGCGATATGGTGCTGTTTGGCTTTGCTATCTTAATCTTATTTGCTTTCCTAATTAGCTTCCGTAACTCCATTCCGGCGTACTTTAAAAAGATCCGTACCTTTCTTAATATGGGGCTTGCCCGTGAAGGCGAACGCCTCATCTATCAAGGGATTCCATGGAGAATTGAAAACATCAATCTCTACTCGGTTTATCTGGTCAATCCCGCGCTTGATAACGGTAAACTTCGCCTCAATGTGGATCTATTAGATGGCATGCTCTCTCGCCCTGTGAAAATGGATGAGATCTGGTTTCCGTGCCGCCCGGGCGATACCGTGATTATCGATGGAACGTACGCAAAAGTGGTGCGTCAAACGCCTGAATCGGTCTATCTCGATTCCTTTGGCAGTACGATCAACTACCCAACGGCGAACTTTATTGCGGCGAAACCGAAAAATCTCACCTACGGCTATAGCATCACCATCAATTTCACCCTAAGCCACGACCATTTTGATCTTGATATTGAAGAGACGATCGAAAAAATTCGGGAGAGTGTGGAAGCCCATACCATCAATGTTGATGAGGGCATGAAAAAGGCGATCAATGCGATTACCGTCGATTTCCGCGAGATCGATAGTGCGTCCGGCCTTGTCTATACCGTGATTGCCTCGATGGGGGTTAATGCACTCAATTACTACTATTCACTGCCACGATTAATGCAGCGGGCGTGTGTGAAAGCGGCGCAGAAACATCATTGGACCATTCCCTATAGTGAGGTGGTTATCTCCGAGCGAGATCAAACGCCAAAACCTCTTGAGCTTGCAAAAGCGGCGCAACATGCGGGAAAAATGGGACCGAAAGAAGATTAATCTCGCTTAATCTCGACCCAAACAAACGGCAGATCCTAAGTGATCTGCTTTTTTATGCCCTAAAAACTTCTGAAAACGTCCGAAAATCGTCTCAATCGTGAGATCGATTCGCCCTGATCGAAAAAATCGGTCTATAATAGAGAGTCAGATTGTGATTGATTCACCTCTTTATCTTGTTGAGTTTAATCAAGATGCCTTCCGAATGGGACGCTATTTGCCTATGATTCTATCCGCACGCCTTCGCCACACCCTCTCTCTTTTAGGATTAAGCCTGCTTGCCCTACTCTTGCACGGGCTTATTTTATTAGGGCTTGGAAAAATCTTTCTAAGTGAGATCGCCTACCGCGATATTTTCACCCTAAAACCGCCCTATTTAGGCGATTTAACGTTGTGGCTATTACTGCTTTTTTTGGCCTTTTATGTCAGCACCATTTTACTGACGGCTATTCGATTTAGCACCAAGGCGCTCTGGGTGATTGCGAGCTTTATCACCGCCCCGCTACTCATTAGCGCCACATCCACCATCTGGCAAAATCTCAACGCGCCCGAACATCTCACCGTGATGGGCCTTGTGATCAACTATCTCTTTATCTTTTTTATTGTGACAACGCTCCACCTACTTATTTTTGCGTGGATCACAAGTGGGCAACATTCCACCTTAAAAGGCCGCCCGCGCCAAGAATCCTCCGATGCAGCCCATCATTTTTTCTGGTTTATCGTCGCGCTCGTGATTTTAGCGGTGAGCTATTCACTCTCCTTTATCGTCTCGCTCTTTATTTTTGATCTCGTGGCGATCTTTACCAAAGAGATTCCGCTCGATCTCCTTCACGCGAACGATACCAAAGGGTTTTTACTCAATATCTATATCGGTACGTTTGCGAGCTTTGCGGTCTTTGTCGCGCTCTATGTGGCCTATATTCGCAATCAAAATCTTAAAAATTCCGAGCGTCAATTTGAACATACGCAAAAGCAATTTGATTACACTCAGCAACAAGACCGTGAAAGTGAGGTGGAAAAACGTTTCCATGAAGGAATTAAACTATTGGGCGATAGCAATGAATCGGTGCGGATCGGCGCGATCTATATCCTTTGGGAGATTGTGAAAGATGCGGTTAAAGCGCTTCCCTATCTTGAGCAAAAACATGGCTACGTCTATTATGAAAAACCGCAAGAATCGGCAATTATTCCCTATATTCGCGATATCAAAGAGTCCCTTGATCCCGCAAGCCAAAGTAAATTAAAACGCCATTATCTGCAAAAGCATCACCCAAGTTCAGCGCAGATTAATGCGTATTTGAAAGCCTATTCGCTCCATGAACAGATTCTCAATATTTTGTGCGGCCATATTCGTAGCCTTACCAATACACAGGATTATCTCCTCGATTATTACCCTTCCATCGCGCGGAAAATCTATCAAAAACCCTTTATGGAGCATTACGGCGAGGATTCGGTCTATGTGAGCCAACATCATGAAGAGCCGAGCAATGAGATCAATATTCTCTTTCATCTCCTCACCCATCGGGATCTGCCACAGATGCGGACGATCACCAATGCACTCAATTTTAGGCTCGATTTTTCTCATGCGATTTTAAAGGGGATTCATGGAGACCGCTCGGATCTCTCTTCCGCGAATCTCCGGGATACCAATTTTGCCAATGCCCAGCTCAATTATGTCGATTTCCGCTTTGCCCATTGTGAACGGGCGAATTTTAAGCGAGCAACGCTTAATCGCTCAGATTTCACCATGGCACACTGCCAAAAAGCCTCATTCCACCGGTCACAGATCAGTAGCGCAACTTTTCACTTTACCAACTGCATTGAAGCGATCTTTACCGAGCTTGCCTATAAAGCCTATTTTTATGGAGCGAGCATGCAAAATACGCTCTTTTCATTGCAGGATTTTCTTGACGATCACATTCGTTTACGGGGCATTAATGGGCTTCCGGGCATCAAAAATATTACCAGTTTAGAGAGAAAGCCTGTGATTCAACTCATCGATGGAGAAGATCGCTATCCGCTTCATCCCAATCAGCTCGATCAGTTGCTTCATTCCGATAAAGGGCGCGATATCTATAAATATTATATGGATCATCTCGATGGGGAAATTTGGCGGATCTCGATTAAAGAGGCCTATTTTGCCTATCAATCATTGCGCCGCTCGGGGGAGACCCGTTACCTTGGCGAAAGTTACACCGGTTATCGCAGTTTAGAGCTCACAACCACGCGCGAATATCTGCAGGTATTTCAGCGTCACTATCTCGATCATGGTAACGATTTTGAGGCGCTATTTGATGCCCTTTCAACCGATGAAAAGCAACTTGCCACCGAGATGTTTACCGACTTTGATAAGATCGCAAAAGCCCGAAAACAGGCGGAAGATGCATTAAATGATGCATCTGAAAAACATGAGGATTGAGATTAACCGATGAGCCTCTTTTTTAATCAATTAGCCGAACGCACCATCGCGAAAGCGCAGCAACAAGGCGAGCTCGATAATCTGCCAAATCAAGGGAAATCACTCGATCTTGATGATGATTATGCTCGTACACCTGAGACACTCCGTATGGGGTATAAAATTCTCAAAAATAGTGGCTTTTTACCGCCCGAGCTTGAGTCGCGCCAAGAGGCGGTCACCCTTGCGAAACTGATCGCATCCACCGATGATCGCGATGAGATGACGCTCAATGCGCTCGACCGTAAACTGAAACGGCTACTGCAAAAAATGGAAGTCACCGGTTTTGATACCCGCTTTATCGAGGAGTATCTACGTCACAAATCTCCCTAAAACATAAAACAGAGAAGGCCTCAAATTTCATGCAATAAAAAAGCCTAAGAACATACATTCTTAGGCTTTCTCGTGTCTGGCTCCTCGACCTGGGCTCGAACCAGGGACCCCTTGATTAACAGTCAAGTGCTACTACCAACTGAGCTATCGAGGACTAGAGATTAGGTATTATAGAGATTTTTCCGTTTCCGTCAAATAAAGTTTTGCGTTTGGGCAATAATTCCTCAAAGAAAGTCTTTTTGCTGGGTTAAATCAAACTTTCGAGCATAATAACCCCTTAATATATCTCATAATGTATGATCTAAAAGTCCATTAAACCCAAAGAAAGAACATCTAAAACAATATGCTACGAACCTTTATAATTAGCCTCACCTCGCTGATTGCGATCACCGCCTTTCTCCTTTATCTCTTTGTGATCGATACTCGCGATCCGGAAAAGGTATTTATACGCAATTTTACCGTACAGGTGAATGCCGATAACATGCACTGCCGCCTCAAATTTGACGATCAATATACTCTGCTTAGCACGGAAAATTATTCTCAATATCCACGCATGCTCTCCATGGGGCACGCCATCCAACCGAATGACCTCTATGTTTTTTCTCACGGCGATCATACCATTTCAATGGATGCGTGGCTGCTTGCGGATCTCACTGAGATTGATGATACGGCGCACTGCAAAATGACGCTGTCGGGGACGGTTTCAAATCTCAACGAGACACTATTTGAAGGGGAAGCGATCCTTATCGCAATGGTCGATAAAAATCATCAGGTCATCATTCGAAGCTCGAGCGATCACTATGATAAAACGATTCATGAAGATGAGTATAAGCGCCCGACAAAGATCTCCGTCAAACAAGCTTTCCCCACCATTACCTATTTCTAATTATTGATTGCAAACGAGACCCTCATGACCGATTTAACTTCCGCCTCTCCTGCCGTAGCTGAAAACAGCCCACACGATAAAACTCAATCCCCCAAAGCGCGCATTTTAGTGATCATCACACTCTTATCAGCGCTTGCCTATTATATTGGGCTGCACGCCTTTGAAGTTTCAGCACCTCGAATTTTGCCCATTGCTCCGGGCGGACTTCACACCATCACAAGCTGTGGGTTGGCGCTCGCCGCGATTGTGGCGCTCTTTAATTTCAGCACGCCCAATCATTCTGGTAAAATCACGCGCCCCCTGTTTCTCATCGGCATCGGAATCTTAGGTATTTTAACCATTCTGCTTGCGATCTATTTCGATCGGACACTCTCAAGACTCGTCTATAGCAATGATCCAGATAAAGAGAAAACCGTTATCTATACGCTAATGCTGGTCTCCTATGCTTGGATCGCGCTTTTCTCATCAGTTTTCTTAAATGCCCTTCGCCTTCCCGCTTTAAAAGCCTATAGTGCCGCTCTACTCATTGCCCCATTTTTAAGTGTGACGATTTTCCTTCTCCTCAATACAGCAACAATGCTCTCATTTAATCTTCTATCGGTCCGTATTTATGGCAGTTGGCCGCTCTGGGCAAATTGTCTCTACTTAGGCCTCGCCTTCTTTTTAAGTGCCCATATTATCTATTTTATCTTCCTAAAATTTCCCGGAAAAGGCGTGTTTATTCTCGTTTCCATTATCAGCCTTATCGGCGCTACCCTCCTCTTTACGCACCTTTATGAAAAACGAATGGTGATGCATTACCTCCTTGGGCTCTACTATAATTATCCCGCCATTATCAAATAACCGATCTCCGGCAGAGGGTTGATATTTCATCTAGATAGGCAATCGGCATTTCCCATGATATGCTTAGATTCTGTACGCAAAAACGTGCAAGCATAATAATAAACGCGCGCCTCGACGCGCCTTAAATGACTCATTAATAACCGCTACTGCCATGAAATATCAACGTCCTGCTGTCTATATATTACTGATGCTCGGCTCGGCCCATCTGTTGAATGACCTGATTCAATCGATGTTGACCGCGACCTATCCGCTTCTTGAAAATAAATTTGCACTCACCTTTGCCCAAATCGGAACGATTAGCCTTGTCTATCAGCTCACCGCGTCCATTTTGCAACCGGGGATTGGCCATTTTACCGATAAGCGGCCGATGCCCTATCTTTTACCCTTTGGGATGATGTCAACAGTGTTTGGCATCTCGATGCTCTCGATGACGGAGAGTTATTCGGTGATTTTAATCTCAGCGGCCTTTATGGGCATTGGCTCTTCTATCTTTCACCCAGAAGCCTCACGCCTTGCGCGCTATGCCTCAGGCGGACGCTATGGCCTTGCTCAGTCGATTTTCCAAGTGGGCGGTAATTTAGGGTCCGCGTTTGGCCCGCTTCTTGCAAGTTTAATCATTGTGCGCCACGCTAAACAGGAAAATATCCTCTATTTTACCATTTTCGGTGTGATCGCCATTTTGCTGCTCTTTAAAATAAGCCACTGGAGCGCTTCCCTTAATCGAGAAAATGGCGCGGCTCGCAAAACCTTTACTCCGCCACCGCTCCCCTTTGGACGCAAAAAAACTTTTCTGGCCCTCGGAATTTTGGGCATGCTGATTTTTTCTAAATATTTTTATATGGCAAGCATGAGTAACTACTACAGCTTTTATCTAATTGAAAAATTTGAGCTATCACGCTCACACGCGGTCAATCTCCTCTTCGTCTTTTTAGCCGCTGTGGCAGTGGGAACGGTAGTTGGTGGCCCTGTGGGCGATAAAATTGGCCGGCGCTATGTGATCTGGTTCTCAATCCTCGGCGTCGCTCCGTTTACCCTTATTCTTCCTCATGTAGGCTATTACGGCACCATTTTTCTCACCATTATTATCGGGCTTGTGATCGCGTCTGCCTTTTCGGCAATTGTTGTCTACGCGCAAGAACTCGTTCCTGGACGCACCGGAATGATCGCGGGACTTTTCTTTGGCTTTATGTTCGGAATGAGCGGTATTGCCGCCGCCCTTTTAGGACTCATGGCAGACAAAACAAGCCTCCAATCGGTCTTCATTTTCTGCTCATTTTTACCCCTTTTAGGCATGCTCACCCTCTTTTTGCCTAAAATTGAGTCAATCGATTCAGGCCATTAATTTTACTTAAGCGCTATTTAAGATTATTTCGCTCAATTATCCCGCCGAAAAGTGAATAAAAAACTTTTTGAGATCCCTCATTAGAATGGGGGATTTTTCATTTTACCGTATCATAAAATGTATCCTATTTTTTCCCTTTCCCATCTCTATTTCATCTCCATTTTTATGCTCGTTTTTGTGCTCATTTTAAGGAGAATTGAGCATAAATGCGCCCTATAAAACGAAAAATCCACCCCGAAAATTTGACAGATCCGAAAATACGGGTTAGGGTGGTATACGTTTTTTCATTGCGTAAAAAACAGACTCAAAATTAATTGAAAATAAAGAGAAATTTAGAGCTTTAAGTTTGAGAGATCAACCCGAGACATAGCGCATTTATAGCGTCTTCTTAGTCAGTTTTTGCTTTGTACAGCAAATTGTCTCGATGTAAATCATGGATTTTTTGAGCCACCCTTCGGCTCGTTGATCGGAAGCTCGTTAGATAAAGTTGATCTGGCATGGCGTTTTTGTGTGTTTACATGTTAGTTGCCAGCCCATTTATGGATCAACTCAAAAAGGATAATTATACAGATTATGAGTAAATTAGAAGTCAAAGATTTGTCCCTTATTTATGGCTCAAATCGAAGACAGGCGATGAAGATGCTTGAAAAAGGAGCATCGAAAGACGAAATTCTGCAAAAGACACGCAGTGTTGTTGCAGTAAACCATGCAAATTTCAGCATTAATGATGGCGAGATCTTTGTGATCATGGGGCTTTCCGGAAGTGGAAAATCCTCCCTATTACGCTGTTTAAATATGCTTAACATCCCAACCGCGGGCGAAATCCTAGTGGATGGTGAAGATATCACCAAGCTCGATAAAAAGGGACTTTTAGAGGTTCGTCGCCAAAAAATTGGAATGGTCTTCCAGCATTTTGCCCTTCTGCCCCACAAAACGATCCTAGATAATGTTGCATTTGGGCTTGAGATTCAAAATCTACCGCTAAAAGAGCGCCATGAGAAAGCTCGTGAAGTGCTTGATATGGTCGGCCTTAGCGAGTATGCAGACTCCTACCCCAGCCAATTAAGTGGCGGGATGCAGCAGCGCGTCGGGATTGCTCGTGCGATCGCGAACGACTCTGAAATCTTACTGATGGACGAGGCATTTAGTGCACTTGACCCCTTAATCCGCTCACAAATGCAAGATGAGCTGATTGAAATTCAACAAAAATTAAAGAAAACCATTGTCTTTATCACGCACGACTTAGATGAGGCGTTAAAGCTTGGTGATACCATCGCGATTATGAAAGATGGTGTGATTGTCCAGCAAGATACTTCGGAAAATATCCTATTAAATCCTGCGAATGATTATGTAAAATCCTTTATCGATGAGGTGGATTCCACTAAGGTAATTACTGCTGCGGGGCTGATGAAACCCTTCAAACAGCGAATTCGCCTTGATAAAGATGGCCCTGCGAATGCGGTGCGCCAGATGGAACGCTTTAACCATCACTTTTTGCCGATGGTCGATAATATGAACCGCTTCCAAGGTTACATTCGCCTTAAAGATGCGCGCCGATTATTAGAGGAAGGAAAACGTGATTTAACGCCAGTCCTTCTTAATATTCCGCACGTCTCAAGTGATACGCCGCTTTCAGAAACATTACCGCTCTTTGCGCACCACACCTACCCCATCGCCGTGCTTGATGAACGCGATCGCCCTGTGGGCTATCTCCGCTATATCAGCGTGGTTGAGATGATGGCAGGCAGTGACGATCAAACCGTGATCGACGCGAAGCTATTTGGTAAATCGTTAGAGAAAGGAGCGTAATCCATGACTATTCAATTAGGTAAATATGTCGAACAATTTGTCGACTGGTTATCGCAAGTGGGTCGCCCATTTTTTGACCAGACCGCCATTATGATCGGCAACTCGATTCATTTTTTCGAATCATTTTTAAGTAAAATTCATCCGGTTTTATTCGCGGTGATTATTGCGCTACTCGCATTTTTCGCGATCACGAAGAGTTTTACCAATATTAAAATCACCCGCAATAATGCCAAAGAACGTTTAGGGCTTCCGCTCTTTATCTTCTTGGGATTAATGCTCGTCAACGGCATGGGCTTTTGGAGCCACCTCATCAGTACGTTGGTACTGGTATTGGTCTCGACCATCATTATTTTAATGATCGGGATTCCCCTTGGAATCTGGTGTGCTCGCAATAAACGCGTTGAAGCGATTGTGCGCCCCCTACTGGACTTTATGCAGACGATGCCGGCGTTCGTATACCTCATTCCTGCGATCCTCTTCTTCTCCGTTGGAGACGTACCTGGGGTAATTGCAACAGTGATCTTCTCGCTTCCGCCTGCGGTTCGTATGACCTCGCTCGGAATTAATGAAGTGCCTAAAGAGATTGTGGAAGCCTCGGTCGCGTTCGGCTGTACCGGTCGCCAAACCCTCTTTAAAGTGCAAATTCCGCTTGCGATGCCAACGATTTTAGCCGGGGTAAACCAAACCATTATGCTAGCCCTCTCAATGGTGGTGATCTGTTCGATGGTAGGCGCTGGCGGTCTTGGTGAGAGTGTTTACCAAGGAATTCAGCAAGCCGATATGGCACTCGGATTTGAAGCCGGTCTTTCAATCGTAATCCTTGCGATTATCTTAGACCGCATTACCCAAGCCATTGGTAAAAACGGTAATCAAATCGCAGAATAATTCGCAGACACAAACAGACAATGCGTCGCAATTAATCGAAATTAATCGAAGTTAATTATTAGTGAGCCTTTGACGACCGATACCGGTCAACCCTTTAGGAGTGATTCCTCAAAGGCTCTCGCTTCACACCTGAAGCCTCGTAAATTGCGCACTTTATCATCAAATTTAGCAGTTTTATTGTGACATTTTAGATATTAATTTAATTCAATAGAAAGGAATATTTAATGAAGAAACTTTTATCCATGGCGGTACTCGGTCTTGGTCTACTCGTTGCAGGCTGTAGCGATACTACACAAGGGGCAGACGGGAAAGAATCTGTGTCGATCCTCTACCCAAGCTGGGCGGAAGGCGTTGCGATGACCCACTTTGCTGATGTTGTTTTAACCGCTCACGATGTGGATGTCACCACAACCCTAATCGAGCCCGGCCCGCTCTACGCTTCACTTGCGAAAGGCGATGCCGATCTCTATTTAGACGCATGGTTACCGAACACTCACTTTGATTATTGGGAACGCTTTGGTAAAGATCTCGATAAATTAAGCGTCGTATTTGATGATGCAAGTACCGGTTTAGTGGTTCCTGATTATGTTGAGATCGATTCTATCGATGAACTTAACGACAATATTGAGATGTTTGGCGGGAAAATCTACGGCATCGGTTCAGGTGCGGGGATTCACACCAACACCATTAAAGCGATCGATGTTTATGGGTTAGATTATGAGCAAATCACCTCAAGTGAGAGCTCAATGATGGCCGAACTTCGCCGCGCGATTAACGCTAAAGAACCGGTCATCGTAACCGGTTGGAAACCTCATTACAAATGGGACCTCTATGATCTTAAAATGTTAGAAGACCCAAAATCAGTCTATGAAATTGACGAAATTAACATCCTTTCGCGTAAAGGTTTTAAAGAAGATAAACCGGCGCTTGCAGTCTTCTTCCAAAACTTCGAACTTGATTCAGACAAACTCCATGAGCTGATGGGAATGGTGCGTAAAGCGGACCAAGAATCAAACGATCCGAAAAAAGGCGCAGCAGAATTTTATGAGAAATATAAAACAACCATCGATGGCTGGTTTAACTCATAATTTTCCCCTCAATACTCATGAATAATGCATGAGGCTTAGGCGGTTAATCCGCCGCACACACTCATTTAAGGCCATCGTGATGATGGCCTTTTTTTGAATTTAAATTTTCCAACCATAGGTGATGTTATGAAAAAGTTAATCTCTCTTATGATGCTCTCCCTACTCGTTTTGATGGGATGCAGTGACACCACACAGGAGACTCACGGCAATGATAAAGCACTCCATCTTGTCTACCCTGATGGCGTTGAGGCGATTGCGATCTCAACCTTAAGCAAAATCTTGCTTGAAGAGCACGGTTATGGCCCGGTTGAAACGACTTATTTAGAGGTCGGGCTGCTCTGGGCGGCGCTCTCAAAGGGCGATGTGGATCTCTATATGGACGCGTGGCTCCCCTTCACTCAAGAGAGTTATTGGGATAGATATGGCGCGAAACTGGAGGCAATTGGCGTTCATTTTGATCATGGCACTACCGGATTTGTCGTTCCGAGCTATACGCCGATCAATTCCATTCTTGAGCTTAACGATAATGTTGATCTCTTTGATGGGAAAATCTACGGGCTTGGCGCGGGCTCTGGCACCAACAAAAAGACCAACGAACTGATCGAAATTTATGGGCTTAACTATACTCAGCTCAACACTTCAGAAAGCGCAATGATGGCAGAGCTTCGCCGCGCAATCAATAGTGGCGAGCATGTGATTATCACCGGTTGGACGCCCCACTATAAATGGAATAAATACGATCTTAAAATGCTCGATGATCCAAAAAAAGTCTTCCCCATTGATCGAATTGAGATCATCGGACGAAACGGCTTTTCAGACGATCACCCCGAGCTTGCTAAGATTTTACCCAACTTTAAACTCTCCATCGATGAGCTCAATGAGCTGATCGATATTATTCACGAAGAAACGACTAAAGACCCCAATTACAGTGGCGCGATGAAGTTTTATAAAAAGCATCAAGAGAAACTCGATGCGATTTTTATTTAACTGACCTATCACGATACACCACTCCACGACAATAATAACCCCCTATCACCAAAGGACATTTTATGGGCATTAACCGATTATTACTCACCATTATTATGGGATTTTCCCTGCTATTAACGGCATGCAGCGATATGAATCAATCCACCGAAGCCGATAATCCTACCATCCGCATGGTCTACCCTGATGGTGCAGAAGCCGTTGCACTCACCTCGCTGACGGAAGTGGTGTTAAACGAACACGGCTACACCAATGTTGAAACCACCTACCTTGAGCTAGGCCTCCTCTATGCCTCACTTGCCGACGGTGGCGCCGATATTTTTGTCGATGCGTGGCTGCCCCACACTCAGAAAAAATATTGGGAGCGCTACGGCGATTCGATCGATATTCTTGGCGTTGTGTTTGATGATGCGAGCACGGGCCTTGTTGTACCTAACTATCTGCCGATTAACTCCATTGATGAGCTTCCTGAATATGAAGCGGCGATGGCGGGAAAAATATATGGCATTGGCACAGGATCGGGCATTTATGCAAGCACCGAACGCGCCATTGAGGCCTATAATCTTAACTTTGAGCAAGTGGCCTCATCGGAAAGCGCGATGGTTACCGAATTAAAACGCGCAATCTCCGCGGAAGAGCCAATTGTGATTACCGGATGGAAACCTCATTATAAATGGGCGCAACACGAAATTAAAATGCTAAAAGACCCCAAAGGGATCTACCCCATTGACGAGATGGTCGTTGTCGCGCGGAAAGGTTTTAAAGAGGAATTTCCAGAAATTAGCACCTTTTTAACCCAATTTAATTTTAATAGCGCTGAGCTGAGCGAGCTGATTAACTTAATTGCCGAAAATCCCCGCCACCCGAAAGTAGGCGCTTATGAATTTTATAAACGTCACCAAGAAAGACTCGATGCGGCGTTCAGAGCTTCCCCATAACGTTTAGGCTAAGACTCAGAATCAGAACCATAAACAATTTAAATCAATACAAAAAGACTACAAAATGCGGGACCTGCAATGAAGCAAATGCCGGTCGCGTCAGTTCTTTTTGTAAACTTTGGCTAAAAATATTAACATGAACAATCAATGAGTTATTTTTTTTAACCTTGATTGAGATCTATTAATCTCCTATAGTCTCTATGGCTATCCGCTTTGCGGACCCAAAGAACTATAGATACTATCTAATTAATTGGCTTATTCAAATTTAAAGGAGACGAACTATGCCCTTTACATTACCTAACTTACCTTATGCAATCGATGCACTTGAGCCACATATCTCTAAAGAAACTTTAGAATATCATCACGGCAAGCATCACCAAAACTACGTGAACACATTAAACTCGTTAATCGTTGGCACTGAGTTTGAAACTATGTCTCTTGAAGAGATCATCCTTAAATCAAAAGGCGGTATCTTCAACAACGCAGCACAAGTTTGGAACCACACATTCTACTGGGAATCACTTGCGCCTCAAAAAGGTGGCGAGCCAACCGGTAAAATCGCTGAAATGATCAACGCTAAATGGGGCGATTTCAAATCATTCCAAGCGGCATTCAACGAATGTGCAACGACCACTTTCGGTTCAGGTTGGGCATGGCTTGTATTAAACAAAGCGGGCGAACTTGAATTAATGTCTACCTCAAACGCAGGTTGCCCATTAACAGAAGGCGTAACACCGCTTTTAACCTGTGACGTTTGGGAACACGCATACTACATCGACTTCCGTAACAGTCGCCCTAACTACTTAGCATCATACTGGGTGCTTGTAAACTGGGACAAAGTAAACGAGCGCGTAGCGTAAGTTTAACGGTTCCATATTTAGAGATGATTCAATAAAATTCTCTAAAAAGCGATATTGATAAAGCCATCGGCGACTGCTTTAATTTGAAGCGTTACCGGTGGCTTTTTTATGTTTGACTATGCGATTACCACGCCATCAAATCGCTAGCGAGATAGACCATGATCGGAATGGTGATGAGCGATAAAAGCACCGACACAATCGTCATCGCCGTACCAAAATTGACATCGGCATCATAGCGCTGGAAAAGTACTGATGCGAGCGTTAAGGTTGGCATGGTCGCTTGAATGATAATCACCTTCGCCACGAGAGAATCGATCGGGAGCATCAGTAAAATACCGAGCACTCCGAGCGGGAAAATAATAATCTTAAAAATAATCCCAAAACTTAAGCGTCCAACTTTAAGGGTGCGGAGCTTATGCCAAAGATCGGGTACTAAAAGCCCGATATAGATCATCCCCAAAGGACTTGCGATCGCCGCAAGCGTTTTGGTTAATTGCTTTAAAAAGTCCGGCGCTTCAAACTGCAATAATCCAAGCGTCATCCCGGTCACTATCGCCATCATCGGGATATTGATCATCGCACGGAGGGATTTTAACGAAAAAGTCTGCCCCGATTGAAGCAGAAAGACCGCCACAGTCCACATCACAAAATCGAGCCCCGCATCAAAAACGGCCGCTAACAACGCCCCTTTCGCACCGAGTAAAATCGCACAGAGTGGAATCCCGATAAAGGCCGTATTCCCAAGCGTTGCAGTAATGGCAATCTCGTTTGCCGCCGCTTTAGGCACACCGCGTAATCTCGCAATCGAGCGAGCAATCACAATCCCGGTAATATTGAGCGCAACCGATAAACCAAAGGTTAAAAATACCAGCGTTAATAGATCCGAATCGAGCTCAAAATTAAAGATACTCGCCAAAATAATCGAGGGTAACCCGATATTGACAATCAGCGTAATCAGCATGCGCTGCACGTCCGGTGTGAATGCATAATTGCGGCGCAAAAGCGTCCCAATCAAAACCATCGCCCCCATGATTGACACGGAAGAAAGTGTTGTAAGAAAAATCATTTTATCTATTCTGCCAAATACGCTATCTATCTAATCTATATCGATTATGCGCTTAATAATCGATACTATTTTCGCTAAACGCCCAATTTTATCGCGCCTCTTAACGTTCCTTTATATATATTCTGTTACACTTGAGTGAATGAATATCTTAGTGCCCACTTTAAGTCATTTGCCCAGAATTTGCATAGGGTTTGACAAAAAAATACTATTTTATGTTATTTTCTACCAACTTGATTATATTTTAGGCAGACTTTTTAGATTTTATCGTTAAAATATGTAAACAATTCATATACGGTTTTATGGGTTGCAACGAAAAGGAATTTAACTATGAAGATTGATGCTTACCCGTTAAAATTCAAGGCTGATCGACATCATCGATTGATCATTATCTTCATTTCGATAGGATTATTAGCTTTCATTCCAATCTTCACAATTGTCGATTATTTTTATCCTGACTCAGAACTTGAGTCCTATTGGTTTATCTTCTTTGCCACCGTGATCTGTATCTCCCCTTTCTTTTTGATCGCGATGATCTTTTATGGTCTCACATTTGTTAGTGGAAAATCAGTTTATATCATCCATAAAGATTGTTTTTGCGTCAAAAATCTTCGAAATGACGCTTTTAATCGATGTTATCCATTTGAATCCTTTGTATTTATCGATCGATCATACCAATCTAACTTCTCACTCTTCTTTCAACTCCAACTCCCCATTTTTGATGCCTACCTTGAGGTGAATCGCCTCACTAAACCTGAGATGAAAGAGACCCTCCACGTCCAATTAAGCGAGCATAAATATCAGGTGTTTATCAAGGCGCTCACCGCTACTTATGAGAGTTACGTGAAAGAGAATGAAAATCACAGCGAGATTTTAGAAGCGCTTTTAAAAGTCAAAGCCTCTTAGCCGTTCACAAGCCCTACAATGTAGCTTATAATGGTTGATTCAATTTAACTAACCTTTACTCTGAAACGAGCCAATTGTATGCGCAATCAACGAAATCTTATTGTGAGCTTTTTTCTTCTTTTAATCATTGCTGTCGGTGTGATGGCCTATAAAATGGTGCAACCGATTGAGGAAAAAGTTGTCACCTCTCGTCAAGGCGTGGTAACGATGATGCTCGATAGCTCGTTTAATGATATCTATTCCGCAAAGCGCTCTCCCGAAGGGACGCTCCTCCTTGAACAATCGTCCAAACATGGGATGACTGTTCTTGTAAGTAGCGCAATTTTACCGAAAGCCGATCGAGCAAAAACCTTAGCGGATCATCAAAAAGAGATTGAAGAGGAGCTCGGAAGTCGTGGTATTTTACGCTCCATTGAACTCCGTGAAGATCATCTTCACTATGTGATGCAAGCTGATGCCGATAAAATTTCCACCTGCGATCTCTATCTTGATGATGGAAAAATGGTGGTTCTCTCGGTGATCAGCCGTGAAAACAAAGAACAATCTGAATTAATCAATACGATTATGAGCTCAGCGCGGTATAATTTTAGTCTTATTCGTTAATTAATCGGACTTTTGGACTTTCCCATGGCACGTCTTTTTCTTATTATCTTTCTTGGCACTCTGCTGGCGATGGCTTTTTGGCCCACCGAGCCTTCATCGCATCGTCCCCATGTAGAGATTATCAAAAGTGACGCGCCGGTTGATACCTCTCATGCGCCAAAATTTGATCGTGAGTTTCAACCGCAAGCGGCGCTCCTTGATTATCCCGGTACCTATCGAGCCTATCTCCCCTGCGCAAATTGTGAAGCCACCGAAATTACCCTTACGCTTCGCCCTGATCGTACCTTTAGTCGCACCATTATTCAAGTGGGGCTTCCGGATGGCACTTACGGCGATGAGGGAGACTTTAGCTGGGATGAGACCGGCACGCGCATTATCCTAAACGTCGATGCGAATACTAAATATCTCTACCATAACGATAAACTCTATCAACTGGGCCCCGATGGCACTCAATGCATGAGCATTCAAGGGAAAGATTTCGTCTACGAGCGCATTTAAAAGAGTTACTCATCGCGAACGCTTCAATCCACAGCTCACTCCTCTAATTATCTTGCAAGTTATTGATTTTACTCAGACAATCAATTTCACAACACCTTGATTTCATGGTATTAATTAAAGATCACGTTCTTTAATTTTGTCTTGGGAGTCTTATCGCTTTGCCGACACGTCAATTCAGTATTACGCTTCTCAATCATGCCGATCACGATGCCGAATATCTTGGGCAGCGCCACTGTTTGCGTCTCAATTATGATGATACTGCATTGCAAGAGACCAAAAAAAATGAACGTGTTACCCTCTCGCTTGATCTTCCTGAACGCTCTTTTACCGAGCGCATGCTCCCACTTTTTGAAGTGCTATATGCCACTCACACATCAGCCCTGGCACTCCTTTCTAAACGCGCTGTAGATCCCGATTATAATGAAACCCTACTAACCGCCTATTATCACCTTCTTGAGCACGATCCAAAGCGTTTTTTAAAACTGCTGGGCGATGTACTCATTAAAGCGATCTTAATGCCGGAGATGACGCCCAAACAGCAGACCAATTGGCAAAAGCCCTTTTTGATGATCTATGAGCTCACCAATATTCGCCTCTATCGTAAACAGATCTACATTGAAGCGAACGGCCTCTTTATCACCCGTGAAACAGACTCCCTTGACTCCTTTATCTTAAAAAAGAGCGTACTCGATTATGCGGCGCTACAAGCGAAACTGATTACCGCCTTCACGGAGGGCAATCCGGAGCTTAATTTACGCAATCTTCCAATCTTATCGGTTTCAGATGGCACTTTAGTGCTGCAAAATGCATTTTGGAGCTATCAAAAGAGCAATAATGGCATTCGTTTTACCCGCCAACATGATGGGTTAACGGTGTTAGTCGATCGCTATTTTACCTTTCCGCACTGCTTTACCCTCAATCGGCTCTTTGATTATTACTACTCGCAGATGCTTAATATTTCACGTAAAGCTCTCCTACGCGCTCTCAATGAACTTATTTTAGATCAAACAATTCGCTATTTAGGCTACGGAATGTACCAAGCGATGGGAAAAGCTTTGCCCAAACCATAGACACTTAGGTTCATCTTGTTATAATTAAATGCTATCTATTTATATAAATCATTATCTAAAAAGGTAAATAAATTATTATGTCAGACAAATTAGCCCCCTTTCGTGATCACGAAGCGATTACTCACACGATGCTGGAATATCTATTTTATGATGAAAGCATTGATGATATCGGCGAGACCCCGAATGATGTTGGGTATACGCTCGCAGATATTACCTCTGTGACCGAGGCGCTCGATGCCTATATCGATGCGCTAGGTGAAGCCGATGAGAATGAAGGAAAGATCCGTACAGCCATTGAAGTTGCAGTGCTTGCGCTCAATGATGTAAACGAAAGCTGTGGATATGCCTTAATTGAAACGATCGAGCGTGAAAATATCGTCGAGTTTATGACGGACGCTGCCGTTGCTGCCGGTCTTGCCATTGAAGAAGGCGAAGATATTACCGAAGATTTCCGCGAGTGGTAGAACGCTCACAATAAGACGTCACAATAAGGACATCATTTATTAGTGTCTTCTAATTCAAAACTCTATTTATCTATTGACTTAAAAACAGATAATAGGGCTTTTTCTTTGCCCAGAATCTAAGCGATAAAAAGCCTAGGAGCGAACGAGCTTACATCAGTTGTATACTCGCCACTTCTAGGCCTTCTTTATGGGTCACGATCAATGATTAATAATCGATGACCTAAGTGATAATTACCTTACTCGATAATTAAAAGCAGATCTTGTGATTCCACTGCATCACCGGATGCCACAGAGACCTCTTTTACAATCCCGCCAATTTCTGTACGGAGCGTTGTTTCCATCTTCATCGCTTCAAGGGTAATGACCGCATCGCCCTCTTTGACGATATCACCAACTTCAACATGGATCTTACCGACAACCCCTGGCATCATCGCCGCGATTTGGCGTTTATTGCCCGCTTCCGCTTTCGGACGCTTCTTCTCTTGCGATTGAAGCCCCGCTTTCGGAACGCTAATCACACGGGTTTCACCGTTTAACTCAAAGAATACTGAACAGTTCCCACCGCGATCAGGACTTGAGATCGCCATTAACTTCACTAAGATATCTTTTCCGCGCTCAAGCTCAATACTCACATATTGATCTTTCTCTAATCCGTAGAAATAGGGTTTTGTCGGAATCGTCGATACCTCGCCAAACTCTTTTTGGAATTTGATGAAATCTTTAAACACTGCAGGATACATCAAGTAAGAGGCTAAATAATTATCATCTATCTCAATCTCAAGCTCAGGGCTTAGCTCCTCACGGACCTTTTCAAGATCTACCGGTGGCAAATGCGCGCCCGGACGACCGTGAATGGGCTCTTCACCTTGCAATACTTTAGCGGTGATATCTTCTGGGAATCCGCCCATTGGAATACCAAGCTCCCCTTTTAAAAGACCGACCACCGATTGCGGGAATGCGATCTCTTTATCTGGATTTAAGACATCCTCTTTCGAGATCTCTTGGGTCACCATCATCAGCGCCATATCACCAACCACCTTCGAGCTTGGCGTCACTTTTACGATATCTCCAAGCAATTGATTTACATCCGCATAGGCCGATGCAATATCGCTCCAACGTGCTTCTAAGCCCATACTGCGCGCTTGTTCACGTAGGTTAGTATACTGCCCACCGGGCATTTCGTGACGATAAACGTCTGACGTTCCCGCCTTCATATCCGATGAGAATGGCGCATAGAGCGAACGCACCCCTTCAAAGTAGGTAGAGATTTTATTAACCGAATCGAGCGAAATCGAGGATTCTTTTTCAGTGCCTTTCAGCGCGTTAATAATCGATCCCATCGACGGTTGGCTTGTTAGCCCTGAAAGGCTATCAACAGCGGTATCCACTGCATCAACACCCGCTTCAATCGCCGCTAAAATGCTCGCTGATGCGATGCCTGAGGTATCGTGAGTATGGAAATGAATTGGTAAACCCACCTCCTCTTTAAGCGCTTTAACCAGTGCCGATGCCGCGCGAGGACGACAAATGCCCGCCATATCTTTAATGCCAATAATGTGAGCGCCCACTTTTTCAAGTTTTTTCGCAAGATCCACATAATATTGGAGCTGATATTTCGGACGTGATGCATCAAACAGATCAGCGGTATAACAGATCGTTCCTTCACAAAGCTTGCCAGCTTCAATTACCGAATCCATTGATACGCGCATATTCTCAACGATATTAAGCGAGTCAAATACGCGAAATAGATCGATGCCATTCTCGGCCGCTTGTTTCACAAAATGTTGAATCACGTTATCAGGATAGCTCGTATAGCCCACGCCATTTACTCCACGTAGGAGCATTTGAAACAAGGTATTGGGCATCATTTGTCGCAATTTTTGCAGACGATCCCACGGATCTTCATTTAAAAAGCGCATCGATACGTCAAACGTTGCACCACCCCAGCACTCAACGGAAAAGAGCGATGGCATCAATTTTTCATAATAAGGCGCGATTTCCCACAGGTCATTGGAACGCATACGCGTTGCAAAGAGCGATTGATGCGCATCACGCATGGAGGTATCGGTAATAAGCACCTCTTTTTGATCGAGCATCCATTTTGAAAAGCCGTCCGCACCAAGCTCAATTAAACGCTCGCGCGATCCCTTCACCTCTTCATTGACAATGATCTGTTTTGGTGTCGGTGCCGGTAAAATCGGTTTAATAAAATGTTTTGGAATCTCACGGCCTTCAAGCTCAGGATTCCCATTAACCACCACTTCCCCAAGGAAATTGAGCATTTTGCTTGCGCGGTCACGATTGACCCTAAAGTCAAATAACTCAGGCGTCTCATCAATAAATTTCGTGGTGTATTCCCCGTGGAGGAATTTCGGGTGATTAATCACATTTTCAACAAAGAGTAGATTCGTTGAAACCCCACGGATTCTAAATTCGCGAAGTGCACGATCCATACGATGAATCGACTCTTCCACCGTGCTGCCCCATGTGGTCACTTTTACTAAAAGCGAGTCATAATAAGGGGAGATCACCGCGCCTGAATAGGCCGTGCCCCCGTCAAGACGAATCCCGAAGCCCGCAGGCGAACGGTAGGCAATAATCGTTCCATTATCGGGAACAAAGTTATTTTGCGGATCTTCTGTTGTGACACGGCATTGAAGAGCAAACCCTGAAAGCTTAATCTCCTCTTGCTTTGGCACATCCATGGAATCGGTGCCAATTTCAGCCCCTTGCGCCACTTGAATTTGCGCTTTTACAATATCAATTCCGGTTACTTGTTCAGTCACCGTATGCTCAACCTGAATGCGCGGATTCACCTCAATAAAGTAAAATTTATTGGTCTCTGAATCGAGTAGGAACTCAACGGTTCCCGCATTGGTATAATTCGCTTTTTTACCGAGCTGAATCGCACTTTGGCAGAGCGCTTCACGGGTTTCATCAGATAAATACGGCGCTGGCGCACGCTCAACCACCTTTTGGTGACGACGCTGTACCGAGCAGTCCCGCTCAAACAGATGAACAATGTTGCCGTGTAAGTCGCCAAGGAGCTGAACTTCAACGTGACGGGCGTGAACGATCATCTTCTCAAAGTAGACCTCATCGCTCCCAAACGCCGCAAGGGATTCACGACGCGCCTCTTCAACGCAAGTTTCAAGCTCAGCATCACTAAAGATCGCACGCATACCGCGTCCGCCGCCACCCCAGCTTGCTTTAAGCATCACAGGATAGCCGATCTCGTTTGCAATTTTACGAATCTCATCCATCTCATAAGGCAGCGAGCTTGAAGCAGGAATCACCGGCACATCGGCTGAAATCGCCAAATTACGCGCCGCAATTTTATTGCCTAAACTCTCTAAAACCTGAATGGATGGCCCGATAAAGACAATGTCATTATCCAAACACGCCTGAGCGAGTTTTGGATTTTCTGCCAAGAAGCCGTACCCGGGATGGATCGCATCCGCGCCGGTCTCTTTTGCGATACGGATAATATCATCGATGTCGAGATACGCTTCAAGCGGACGTTTGCCTTTTCCTACGATATAGCTCTCATCTGCTCTGAAACGATGGGTCGAACGCTTGTCTTGCTCCGCATAGATCGCCACGGTTTTGATCTCCATCTCTGACGCAGCGCGTAAGATACGAAGAGCGATCTCCGAACGGTTGGCAACTAACAGCTTCTTAATTTTTCTGACATCGTAAGCATCTGGTGACATTTGTAATGTTTCCTCCGGATATGATTATTTATTTCTTATAATTTATTTATGTTTTTATTGAGTTCAACTATGAACTTCTTTTATATATAGCAGTCAGCCCCCCAAATGTCACCACTTAATCACCCTATTTGCCTATAAATCAGCTAAAATGGAGGGATAATCAAAGCAAAACGATGACCTTTGAATAAAGACTACACAATTACTACACGACGATTCTACTACTAATACGCCTATGAGCAAAACTAATTTTACCTATCGCTATACCGATGCCGGCCGAGAAACCATTTTTCCATCGCCCGATTATGAGCATGAAAAGACGCTTCCGAACCTGCGTTATATTTCGGTGATGGTCTGGAATATCTTCAAACAGCAGCGGCTTGACTGGTTAACCCTTTTGGAAGAACACGCTAAGCAGCGCCACTTTGTGCTCCTGCAGGAAGCCCATTCCACTCAAAATTTAATTGATTTTGCTACGCGAAATTTTCTAGTGGCCGACCAAGTGCCCGCGATTGAACTCCCCAATATGACCTCCGGTGTCATGACTTTATCGAAAGTTCCGCCGGTCTATTGCAAAGCATTTCGTAAAAACGAGCCCTTTTTGCGCCTTCCAAAATCGGCGTTAATTACCCTTTATCAGATGCATGATGGGCGCTATTTAATGGTGATTAATGTGCATGCGGTCAATTTCAGTCTTGGCGTTGGCATCTATCGCGAGCAGATTAAATCCTTTGCGGAACATGTGATGAATCATAATGGCCCGGTGATTTTTGCTGGCGATTTTAATACTTGGAGCCGTGCGCGCCTCCATCTTCTTTATCAATTTACCCGCCGTATGGGCTTAAGACCGGTGCGATTTGATAATGATGAGCGTAAAAATGTCTTTAAACATCCGCTCGATTTTATCTTTTATCGTGGGCTTGAGGTGCATTCCTCTGAGGTGATTCGCACGGACGCATCGGACCATAATCCGCTCGTTGTCACCTTTAAAATTCAAGACACAGAACAAGCGCCCGCCGCATCTGATCTATAACGGGCATAACCGTTTTGTCATATGACAATGTAAAGATAGGAAAATATCCCCGCGTAAATCCCGCTAAGATTGCCCAATTAAGCATCAATCCGAGGTGCGAGATGTTTATTAATAGTGCGGTTTGCGCTAACATGAGGGGATAATTTACAATCAATATTAAACAATAATTCACAAAACATTTACGTTTTTATCACTGATTAAACTTTGCTGACATCAGCGAACCTATTTGATATCGAGGTCAAATATGCAACAAGGCAAAAATAGAAAACTCTTCCTAGGCGGCGCGGCCATTGCGCTCATTATCGCGCTCACCGCAAGCTATCTGCTCCAGCGCGACGACATGAAAGGATTCATTAAAAGTAACGGTCGAATCGAAGTTACCCCCCTAGATATCTCCACAAAACTCCCTGGTCGGATTGAAACCATTTTGGCCGATGAAGGCGATTATGTGGAAGCAGGACAAGTCGTTGCGGTGATGCAGCTCGACTCCCTTGAGGCGCAACTTGAAGAGGCAAAAGCCTATTTTCAACAAGCGAAACACAATGCCGATTCCGCAAAAGCGATGGTCGCTGCGCGCATGAGCGATAAGGAAGCGGCTGAAGCAGCCGTGTCTGCCAAAGAGAGCCAGCTTTATGCGGCTGAACGCAAAATGAAGCGAATTGAAACGCTTGTTAAAAAAGGGGCAACTACTGAGCAAGAATTTGATGACCAAGAGGCCTATACCCGCGTTCTCACCGCTGAAATTGCTACCGCAAAATCAAAAGTGCTCGCAGCGCAAGCTGCTGTTGATGCGGCTAAAGCACAATCCGTTGCGGCTGAATCGCAAGTCTTAGCGGCGCAAGCGACCATCAATCGCGTCAATGCCGATATTAAAGATAGTAAACTTGTCGCGCCGGTAAAAGGCCGCATTCAATACCGCATCTCTGAGCCCGGTGAAGTATTGGGCGCTGGCGGTAAAGTGCTCAACCTTCTTGATCTCTCGAAAGTCCACATGACCTTCTTCCTTCCCACTCAATACACCGGTTTACTCGTTGAAGGGGAAAACGATGGTACCGAAGTGCGCATTATTT
>JAAZCI010000020.1 GCA_012513365.1 Lysobacteraceae bacterium | reverse complement strand
CACCTGTTCGACAATCATATCAAGGACGAGACGCGTTTCACCATCTGCACGGGGATAAGCTTTTAAGCGGAGACGATAATCGATATTCTCATTGGGAGTAAATCCTTCAATCTCCCCTTTATAGATCTCCCACTGATCCTCCGGTTTTTTACGAACGAGCAGGCAGGTTTCGCCCGATTCTGTCGTTCCTAACTTACAGACGGCCGGTTTACCCGAGACATAGAGAAACGTCGTATCATATTCAAGCGCCTCAATATCTCTAAACGCGCCCTTATCAAGCTCTACCGGAATGTAACGGCTCTCAGACTCGCCACGAATATTTCCAACGAGATAGAGCGCATCGCCCTTTCGCACCATCTTCGGTTTATTGCGTAAAAAGGAGCGCACTTTTTGATCGAGCCCTTCCATCTCCCCCTCACACGCCATCTTAGTTACGGCTAAACGGTGGGGATTGGTACGAAAAATATCGTGCTCTTTAAGATACATCGAACCGGTAAAGGTATTGCAACCGCCGACGATGGCAAAACGATTAGACTCCATATCGAGCACCGCGCGAATCTCTCGTTCAGCTGAAATCGGCTCGATAGTTAGCGAATCGGCAATCCCGATCTTTCCTACCAGTAAAAGCGCGCTGAGCATCATCAATTGTCGTAATTTGGCCATCTCAATCGTACCTCGCAATGTTGAGTGTGATAAATTTAACTGCATTTATAGTAGCACGGCTCGCACGCAACACGAGAGTTTTTCCCGTCTAACTCGTTCATTTATGATCGCCGGTGCGCCATTGTTAGCCAATTTAATAAAAAAAGATGACAAATGTTTTTTTCTTTGTATAATACGAATCCTCAGTTGGCAACAACGAGAAACAAAACTTAGGAGCGGTAGTTCAGTTGGTTTAGAATACCTGCCTGTCACGCAGGGGGTCGCGGGTTCGAGTCCCGTCCGTTCCGCCACATAAGAAGCACTGATTCAAACGAGTCAGTGCTTTTTTCTTTGCCTCAAGTTTTATTTAAAAACTGGTAACGTACCTCTTCCTATCCCCCACCCACAAGCTTCCAGAGCGAAACCGCTAGCGTTTTCACCCACGCCCAATTGATCTCCATGCCCTCCACCCCACTTGCGATCATCTTAATGGTTTGGATCACCGCATAGATTAAGATCAAAATGGAGAAAATCACGCGAATCACAAGCCCCACTGCAAAGCCTAAAAAAGCACCTAATCCAACCTTTCCCGCGTTGTAGAGATCTTTCCGATCTAAAATTTCACCGAGCATTGCCCCGAGCACAAGTCCGATCACCATGCCTAAAATCGACGCAACTAACAATCCCACAATCGAGCCTAACATCGAAAGCCAAATGCCTTTTCGCCCCGATCCGGTAAGTTTTGCGCCATAGGCCGTCGCTAAATAATCGATCACAGAGCCAATTCCGGCGATCACACCGACAACGATCACGCTTACAAGCGACATACGCGTAAAACCATCGAGATAGGCGAGCCACCAATACCCCACAAACATCAAAGGAAGCCCCGGCAAAATCGGGAAGACCGATCCAAGTGCGCCGATCACAATCAATACGAGCGCTAAAAGCGCAAAAAGAATCGTCATACAGCGCGCTCAATCGATTTTTCGCCGATAAACTCAAAGAGTGCGGGGAGATAATATTCCGTCAATTCCAATCCATCGCCGGCCCAATCAAATATCGAACGGCGCGCAATAAAGGTTGGAACATCGAGAGCATGATCAGAATGATCTTGAACCTCCATTCCCCACTCAAACGTGAGCGGATTTTTCACCACCGCGTATTCAAACGGGGTACGTGTAATCGGGAGCGAACCATCAAAGAGTTTATGCCCGAGCGGTTCCGTTCCGCAATCGAGAATTTCAAGCCAGCGCGACTCATTCACCCGCCCTTTTTCAAGGGAGGAGGGCATTCCTTGACAGAGACTCTGTGCCCATACAACCGGAGTTCCATTAAGAAGCAAAAAGACCTCTCGACTAAAGAGATAATGATCAGACAATGCATTAAATCGCGGATCGCCGAGCGCTTCAATTTGGCGATTACCTAAAAATAACAAGGAAACGGAAAAGTCAGCGCCGAGCGATTTCAATCCTGCCGTTAACGATTGGATGCGTAATAATGGATCGAGTACTTTAAAATGTGGCTCCCGATCGTAGATCGATTTTAGCCCATCTCGCCACTCCGATAAATTCGCCATAACGCCTCTTCCTTCTCCAAAAATGATGGGGTATAGTGTAACGCAGAACGGTCTTACTCCTCAACGAGATCCGTACCTTTACGCCGAATCTTGTCTTATAACAATAACTCAGACACCTCAAAAAAGGATCCTATGGAAGCGGATATTATCGCCCTACTCACCCTTGTCGCAATGATTGCCGGAACCATCGATGCCATTGCGGGCGGAGGCGGATTACTCACCCTTCCTGCCCTTATGATTGCAGGACTCCCGCCAATTAACGCCATCGCCACCAATAAACTCCAAGCAACGGCCGGCTCCTTCTCTGCAACGGTCGCTTTTGCGCGCCGTAAACTGATCAATTGGAAAAAAGGAGTCCCCATTGCACTCCTTGCCTTTAGTGGCGGCATGCTCGGTGCCAATCTCATTAGCCAAATCCCGCAAGAATATTTGAAAGCCGCTGCCCCGATCCTACTTCTAGTGATCGCAACCTATTTTATCTTTTCGCCCAAATTTACTGACGTTGAGCGGAAACCCAAAATGCCACGCCTGCTGTTTCTCTTCACCTTTGTGCCACTCATT
>JAAZCI010000189.1 GCA_012513365.1 Lysobacteraceae bacterium | reverse complement strand
GGGTAATGGCGGTCGGTTCACCATTTGGGCTTGACTATACCGCGACGCAAGGGATTATTAGTTCGCTTGGACGCAATCTTCCAAATGACCATTACACGCCCTTTATTCAAACCGATGCGGCGATCAATCCCGGTAACTCAGGCGGACCACTCTTTAATACTAAGGGTGAGGTGATTGGCATTAATTCACAAATTTATACCAGTACCGGCAGCTACGCGGGGGTCAGCTTTGCCATTCCGATCGATCTTGTGATGGATGTGGTGGCGCAAATTCAGACCCACGGGAAAGTGACGCACGGCTGGCTGGGCGTTCAAGTCCAAGAGGTGACGCCGGCACTTGCCAAAACCTTTGGGATGGAAAAGCCTGAAGGGGCGCTTGTGGTCGATGTGGTTAAAGGCGGACCTGCTGATAAAGCAAAACTTAAATCAGGAGATATTATCCTAGCGTTTAATGGTAAAAAAGTGCGCAGTTCAAGCAATTTACCGATGCAGGTTGCTCGCGCTAATGTGGGTGATAAAGCGGAGCTTCTCATTCTACGAAAAGGAAAAGAGAAGGCGCTCACCGTCACCATTGAAGCAAGTGATGCAGATAAAACCGAAACCGTGACCGGCAGTAACGCGAAAAATAGCCTCAACGTCGTTGTTGAAAATCACCCAAATTACCCGAAAGAGAAGGGCGTTTTAGTGAAAAACGTTGGGAAAGGCATTGCGATGACAGCGGGCATTCGCGCAGGAGACATTATCGTGCAGATCAATAATGATGATACCGATGATGTGGAGAGCTTTAAAAAAGCCCTTGAGAAAACATCCGATGATGCGGTGATTCGTCTGCTCGTTAAACGAAATGGCAATCCCTTCTTTATTGCGATTACCAAGCCCGTAGATGCGCCGAAAGATAAGTCCAAGACGAAGGGCAAAAAGTAATCTGCGATTAAATCATTGCTGACATCATAAAATCAATTAAAAAAATTGAGATAATTGATAAAACTCTCCTTCGGGGGAGTTTTTTTTATGGCTGTTTAATATGGATGTGAGGAAGGCAGATCGATAGAAGGAGGGAAGGGGATAAATTCCAGACAAGAAAAAAGCGTAAGGGTTAATGCTTACGCTTTCTCATTTAATTCTTAGTTCGTTCGTTTAGTTTTTGTGATCAATTAAATTGATTAAATTTTATTGCTCGGGTGTTACATTTACAGTGATGTTTACTTGAACATCTGCGTGTAAATGAAGTGCTACAGTGTGTTCACCGATTGCACGGATTGAGCCTTGTGGAATACGGACTTCTTTACGCTCAAGTTTAACACCTGCGTTGGTAATTGCATCAGCAATGTCGTGTGCAGTGACTGAACCGAATAGACGGCCTTCAGATCCTGCTTTAACAGCCATTGTGATGACTAAACCTTCAAGTTTTTCACCACGTGCTTGTGCATCAGCTAAGATTTCAGCTTGCTGTGCTTCTAACTCAGCGCGACGCTCTTCGAAAAGCGCTACGTTGGTTTCAGTTGCTTCAGCAGCTTTACCTTGTGGTAAAAGATAGTTACGAGCATATCCTGGTTTCACATCAACCGTATCACCAAGAGAACCTAAATTATGAATTTTTTCTAATAGAATAACTTGCATTTTTATCTCCCTCTAAATTAGTGTTGATGCGTGTATGGGATCAATGCGATGTAGCGTGCGCGTTTGATAGCAGTTGATAACTGGCGCTGATAACGTGCGCTAGTACCAGTAACACGGCTAGGAACGATTTTTCCAGTTTCTGTGATGTAGTTTTTTAAAGTATTGACATCTTTATAGTCAATCTCTTTAACACCTTCTGCGGTGAAGCGACAATATTTTCTACGACGAATAAAACGTGACATATATTTTATACCTTTAAATTAAGTGGATGGGGGATGACTTAAGCTTCTTCAGCTTCGTTCTCGTTATTTTCTTCACGAGCGTCGCGTTGTGGTTTTGCAACAACTGAAGGTTCAGTGATTGCTTCGTCACGGGCGATGATTAAGTCACGGATAACCGCATCGTTAAAACGGAAAGCACTTTGTAATTCTTCTAATGCAACTTGGTTACATTCGATGTTCATTAACACGTAGTGTGCTTTGTGGATTTTTTGGATTGGATAGGCTAATTGACGACGACCCCAATCTTCTAAACGATGGATTTGTCCACCTTCGGTAGTTACGATTTCACGATAACGCTCGATCATCGCAGGAACTTGTTCGCTTTGATCTGGGTGAACCAGAAATACTACTTCATAATGACGCATTTAATATGCTCCTTTTGGATTTAACAAAGTGTGTAAAGTCTTCAGATCGCTCTGTAAGACAAGGAGACCTGGCGGTTTTATGTAAAATAAAAAGCCACCAAAATCAAGCGCTCAATTTTACCATAGCGCGCCCGAATAAGGAAATCTATTTTGGACCCTACTTAGCCTTTTGATTGAGAAGCGGATTTCCAAGAGCAATCGTTGCAAGATCGCCAATATTATCGGTAAACTCGAAATCATCGCGCTCGGTGATCACAATCACTGTTGAGCCCATATTAAAACGCCCAAGCTCTTCGCCCTGTTTAAGGGTGATATTTTCAGTAGACCAATCTCGGTAATTGAGTGTTTTTCCGTAAGGAGGCGTCACTTCACCCGCCCAAACGGTCTCCATGCTCGAGACGTTAATCGCGCCCACTAAAATCACAATTACTCGGCCAAGCGCTGTTTCAAATAGACAAACAAGGCGTTCGTTTTCCGCAAATAGGGTGGGGATTTTTTCCGCTGTTTTAATGGAAACGCTGTAGAGACGGCCGGGGATATGGGTTGTTTTTAATAGCTTTCCGTCAATCGGCATGTGAATGCGGTGATAATCGCGCGGTGAGAGGTAAACGGTGGCATAGGCGCCATTTTTAAATTCATCCGCGAGATGAGGGTCGGCAATCAGCGCTTCTAAGGTAAAATCATGGCCCTTAGCGTTAATAAACTGAGTGCCTTCAAGTTTGCCAAACGCGGCAACTTTTCCATCTGAGGGGGAAACGATGCTCGCTTTACTGATGGTGCGCGCACCCTCTTTCAGTTCGCGGGTGAAAAAGGCATTAAAGTGCTCAAAATCCTGCGGCGATGAATGTTTACTTTCGTCCCAATTAATTTTATAGAGCTTGGCAAAAATGGAGATAAACGCATTTTTAAACCACTTAACGCGAATGCGCGTTAAATGACGAAATACCCAAGAACAACTGCGCTGAAAAAAGAAAAAACGGGTCATATTATGCCTCTTAATAATTTATTCAGACTCGATCTCATCGAGGGCATTGGCGATTTTATCGGTTAACCAATCGGTGGCGCGCTCAAGATCGATTTCGGTATCGATGCCGGTGGGCGGGGTCTCTTCAATGCGGGCAACGGAGATAATTGATCCGCTCGCTAAAGCACGAAGCTGTTCCAGCTTTTCAATTTCTTCCAAAGGCGATGGAGGGAGGGTTGGATAGTTTTTCAAAAAGCAGCCGCGATAGCCATATACCCCGATGTGACGGAGGAAATTATAGGCTTCAGGCACCTCACCTTCCTGTTCCATTTCACCGCGAGGGTAAGGGATCGGCGCGCGCGAGAAATAGAGCGCTTCACGGCGTTCGTTTAAGATCACTTTCACCGCGTTCGGATCATTAAATTCTTCCCACGTTGCGATGCGGGTTGCGAGCGTACTCATCTGCGCTTGGGGATTGCCCTTTAATGTATCGGCCACTTTATCGGCTAAATTGGCCGGTAAAAAAGGCTCATCGCCTTGCCAATTGACGATAATTTCTTGATCGCCGAGATGCTCTTTAAGCGCAACCTCACTTAAGCGATCCGTCCCGGTTTCATGGCTTGCTTGGGTCATCACCACTTCCGCCCCCAGGCGTTTCATATGTTTGCCGATGGCATTGTCGTCGGTAGCGATAATGATGCGCGTCGCTTTACTCTTTTGAGCGCTCATCCATGTCCATTCAATCACAGGTTTATCATGAATGGGCAATAACATTTTGTTGGGTAAGCGCGTCGATTTAAGGCGCGCAGGAATTATAATGGTATACGCCATGGAGGAGTCATTCCTTACAATTTTAGTGAATAAAAGAAACAATTAAATTCTTTAAAAGTGAACCGTCCATTTTAGCAAAGCTAAAAGTTTTATGTGAATAATCTAATGGAGTATTGATTTGTGCATAAGAAAAAAGTCAAGTCATAAAATGGTCAAAAATTGATGGTTTTTAGCTTGACTTGTGATAAATTTTTCTTGCGTTCGATTCTTATGCGGGTTTCAAAATTTTAAAATTTTGTCAACACCCGATTTGTGCAAAACGTTGAAAACAGCGGGGTTTGAAAGATTGAGCAATTAGTAGTCATATTTTTAAAAGAGGCATTTGTACACTCTTAAACGGACTTTTTTTTACGATATCCCAAGAGTTATCCACAGGTATTGTGAGTATCTTTGGATAACTCGATTTGTCTGCTACTCAAGTAAAAAATGCGGTAAGATTTTGAAAATTGCTTTGTTTCTTGCCAGAATAATTTTTTATCTGTTTTTTATAAACATTTCATATAAAGGCGCTTTGTTTGTGAGGAAAAAGCGAGTGATTTTAGTGGGAGATTGGGCATGAAAAGCGGAAATAGGCTATGATAATTCCATTCTTATAATCATCTAAAACGAGGCTACAATGGAGCAATTACTCAAGACAATCGCCGCCCTTCGCGCTGAAAATGGCTGTCCTTGGGATCGCAAACAGACGCACGAATCGTTAATTCCTTATCTGGAAGAAGAGGGTGCTGAAGTGGTGGAAGCGATCTTAGAAAAAGACGATGCCCACCTTAAAGAGGAGCTTGGGGATCTATTATTGCAGATCTTATTGCATGCACAAATTGCCTCAGAGCGTCGCGCGTTTAATTTTATCGATGTGGCCAATACCTTAAATGAAAAGATGATTCGGCGTCACCCCCATGTCTTTGCTGGAAAAACCTACGCCAATGAAGCAGAGCAAAAGGCTGATTGGAATCGCATTAAAGCGGAAGAAGCAGAAGCAAAAGGGGAAGAGAAGGGGCTCTTAAGTTCGCTTGACCCTACTTTTTCAGGCTTAAAACGTGCGTTTGATCTGCAGAAAAAAGCGGCGAGCGTTGGCTTTGATTGGGATAATTTTGACGATGTGTGGGCTAAGGTAGAAGAGGAGCGGGGTGAATTTCAGGCTGAACTTAAGAAGAGCTCTAAGGCTGATTTAGAGGCTGAATTTGGCGATCTTCTCTTTGCGCTGGTGAATGTTGCACGTCATTTAGAGATCGATCCTGAGCGGGCGATGAGTCGCACAAACGTTAAATTTCAGAGACGTTTTAGTCATGTTGAAGCGCAAGTAGGCGATCGCTTTGGAGAAGCGACATTAGAAGAGATGGATGCGGCGTGGAATGATGCAAAATCCGCCGAGCTTCCAGATGGAAAGTCCATCAATCATCTACTGAAACGGTCATAATAAGGAGCATTGCGATGTTAAATGAGATGCGAGCGCTTACGGTGTCGGAATTAACCCATCAAATTAAACAGCAATTGGAGGGAACATTTTTCCACTGCGTTGTGGAGGGGGAGATTTCCAACATTGCGTTTCCCGCGTCAGGGCATGTCTATTTTAGTTTAAAAGATAGTGGCGCGAGCCTTCGGGTTGTGGCGTGGCGAACGCAGGCGGGTAAATTTCGCGAGCTATTACGTCAAGGGGAAAAGGTAGAGATTCGCGGATCAATTACGCTCTATGCGCCTCGTGGAGAGTATCAATTGGTGGCCAATCAAGTGTCGCCTCAAGGTGTCGGCGCACTCTACGCTGCCTTTGAAAAGCTTAAAAATCAGCTTCGATTGGAAGGATTATTTGAGCCATTTCATAAAAAAACGATTCCCGCCCATCCGCGGAAAATTGGGATTATCACTTCACAAAGTGCGGCGGCGTTGCAAGATGTATTAAAAACTCTTCGGCTCCATCGGCCTGATATTGAAACCGTTCTCTACCCAAGCCTTGTACAAGGGGCAGATGCGCCGGCATCCATTGTAAATGCGCTCAATATAGCGAATACGCGAGCGGAAGTGGATGTGATTTTGCTTGTGCGTGGAGGTGGTTCCATTGAGGATCTCTGGGCGTTTAATGATGAAGCGGTGGCACGAGCAATTTTTGCTTCAACGATCCCTATTATTAGCGGGATTGGTCATGAAACGGACACTACGATTGCCGATTATGTAGCGGATCTTCGCGCGGAAACCCCCACGATGGCCGCAAAACTCTCAGCGGTTTCCCAAGATGAATTACGGCAAGCGCTCGATCTTTTTGAGATGCGAATGACGGGAGTGGTGAGAGAAAAAGTCACAAAATATCGCCGTTATCTCCACCGTTTATCGCTTCGACTACAAGCGCAGCAGCCAGCGCACTTTTTAAAAGAGTCGAGGCAAACGCTCGGATATCTCTCCGAAAAGCTTGAGCATTTAATGCTAAAACGGCTCAGTTGTTACCAGCAACAGTTGACTAACTACGAGGCAAGGCTCAATCCTAGGCATCTAGTAGGGCAACAAGCGATGCTATTGCAACAGTTATCAGGGCTTGAAAGTCGTATGGCAGATGCAGTAAAACGGAAGCAGACGCAAGAAGAGCAGAGGTTTGAGGCGTTAGTGGGACGGCTTAATAATCTCAATCCACTTGCCGTATTATCTCGCGGTTACAGCGCGGTGAAATCGGGCGATCAATTGATTTCATCGGTGGCCTTAGTGAATCAAGGTGATGAGCTGACCATTGTATTGAGCGATGGTGAGGTTATAGCGCGTGCGGAAACCATTATTCCGCATGAGAATTCTCCGCATAATAAGGGTATATAAGCCTGTAAACCTTTATCAAACGTCAGTGTTTGTGGAAATGTTAAAAGTCGTATGTTGAATAAATGCATCACACAGTTCGGCGAGCTCTTTTGAAAGAAGAATTTCCGTATGGGATTCAGGGAGCGTTATATGATCGGTCATCCCTTCAATCTTGGTTTCATCGACATAGAGTGTGCCGTCGTTGGGGCGATCATTTTTAAGAAAGAGTTTGGTAACCCCAAAAGATTTGGTGCCGGCAATAACGCCAAGCGGAACAGAGCTATTCCAACGGTTTTTCTGTGGCAAAAGCGCATTAAGCGCACGGCCCACAATAAAACTTAAATTTTTATCTTCAAGATTTTGAGTAATGGTCGAGCCTTGAAAGGGCGGGGTGATCGCAATGGCGTGTGAGACATTAAGCTCAGGATAAGCCTCAAGCGTGAATTGAATCACTAGCGACCCAAGACTATGGCCAATTAAAACAGCGGACTCACCATTGTCGGTCTCTTTTTGGATAAATTTAGCAAAATCACGGGTATTTTCTTCGAGAGTTTGCCGTACCGAACGGTAGCAAAAATGCACGGTTTCATAGCCAAGCGCTTCGAGTTTATTGGCAAGCGGGGTCATAAAGAGCGGGAACTCAAAAATGCCATGAGTCAAAATGATTTTGGGTTGTGCCATTTGATTACCTCGCTCTTACGCAAAAAAACGAACTTGTATTGACTCTCTATTTGATGATTTTAAGTGTGGGTTTGCCCCGTCTTTTTGTGGGAGGGGTTGGGTCATCATCATTGTGCTCAGAATCATCCGCGTCATGCTCACGATGATCTTCCACAATATTGAGTGTTGGCTTAGAGGTTTTACTTGGTGCTACAGTGATTTTTTCTTCATACTCATCTTCAAGGAGCGCTTCAGTTTCAAAGCCCATGCCTTGCGCATTTTCTTGTGCGTAGATGGCCGCAATCGCCCCGATTGGAAGCGAGATATCGTATTTTACGCCAGAAAAGCGTGCCGAAAATGTGATCCAATCATCGCCTAATAACAAGCTTTGCGTCGCGCCGGGCGCGATATTTAAGATAATACGCCCATTATCGATATATTGCTCAGGCACTTCAACAAAGGGAAGTGTGGCATCGACCACAAGATGGGGCGTGCAGTTGTTATCGATAATCCAGTCGAACATTGCGCGGATTAAGTAGGGTTTATTGGAAGTCATTAGGCGCATGATTAAATCTCATCTGAAACAAGTAAACAAGGTTGAGTGGGTTGGGATTAACGCACTCTAGAGTCGCCATTTTAATGGGATTAAGACCAAACGGCTAGCTTAGGCGCGTTTTTTTGTCAAAGAGTGCTTTCACAGAGTCGCGATCGAGCAGACGTTCGCTATAGAGCATTGTGGCTTCCGCTTTGCTTGGAATTGGCACTTCAAGATGATTAACCCACCATAAAAATGGCGCGATGGTGGCATCGATTAGGCTAAATTCATCACTTTGGAAAAATTCGGTCTCTTCAAAGAGGGGCGCGTGGGCGACAAGTAGATTGCCGATCGCTTTATTTGTTTTGGTATCCGCCGTTTTACGACCAATCAGTTTTTCCACTAATGGGTACCATTCATCAACAATTTTACGGAGAGTTAAGCGGAATTTTGCTCGATTGATGGGGTCGTTGGGAAGAAGAGGGGGATGGGGAAAGCGTTCGGCTAAGAACTCTAAGATGGTAGCTGTGTGATAGAGCGCAACTTCACGCGTAATTAAGGTAGGGAGAATTAATTGAGAATTAACATCAAGTAGATCCTCCGGAGGATTGCTCGTATCGACGACGACTTGATCACAGGTGATGTTTTTCTCAAGTAACGTAATCGCAACACGATCAGCATCCAAAGAATTCTTTTCAAGATATAGGGTAAAGCCATTGCGGCGAGTTGACATTAAGATCTCCTTTTAAACTAAATAAGTTAAGGAGCGAACCAATTTTCGCTCCTTAAATGAATAGATTATCAGGCGTTTGGATTATTTAACATCTTTCCAGTATTCGCGATTTAAAGCATACGCAAGTAGGGTAAAGATAATTAAGAAACCAATCACCCAAGGACCATATTTTGCACGGAGTAATTGAGCCGGTTCTGACACATACGCTAAGAAGTTGGTAATGTCATTCACTGCTACTTTATACTCTTCTTCGGTTAAAAGACCGTCTTTGATCTTTTGAGTGCCGACGACAACAGAGAGTGTTTCACAGTCATCGCCTTTACATTTAGGGTCAGCTTTAACCGTTTCCATTACCGGTGCATAAATTCCTTGAAGTTCTGCAAGAACGTGAGGCATACCTGCGCCTTCAAATGCTACGTTGTTTACGCCTACAGGGCGAGTTTCGTCAACATAGAAGCTCATGAGATAGCGATAGATATAATCTGCGCCTTTTGCACGAACGATGGTTGATAAATCTGGAGGAGCGGTCCCTAACCAGTTTCCACCATCAACGCGGCTCATTGCGGTATAGATTAAGTCACCCTCTTTCGCAAGATTAAACTCATCTTCACGAACATCGTAACTACCGACGTGCATATAGTTCTTTTTAAGATCATCGAGTTCAATTCCGATATCACGTGCTGTAACGTTATAGCGTTGGAATTCAACGGAGTGACAACCTAAACAGTAATCCATGAAAAGTTGCGCGCCTTGTTGAAGCGACGCTTTGTTTTTCATGTCGATGGTCACTTTTCCAATGTCTGCCACATTTGGATTAGCAGAAGCAGTGGAGAGCGATAAGCATACAAAGCTAAATAGTAGAGTAATTAATTTTCTCATTTCATTGTCACCCTTTCTGGAACAGGTTTAACGGTATCCATTTTCGACCACCAAGGCATGCCGAAGAAGAAAGCGAAGTAGTAGATAGAGCAGATTCGCGCTACAAAAGTACGTGCGTCAGTTGCAGGAACCACACCAAGGTAACCAAGGATGATGAACGCAACAACAAAGAGAGCTACGAGAACTTTCGTTAAGGTGCCTTTATAGCGAATCGATTTAACAGGGCTCTTATCTAACCAAGGTAAGAAGAAGAGAACTGCGATCGAAGCACCCATCGCGATAACGCCCCAAATCTGAGTACCGAACCATGATGGAACCGCTCTTAGAATTGAGTAGTAAGGGGTGAAGTACCATACCGGTGCAATGTGATCCGGTGTCGCAAGTGGGTTTGCTGGCTCGAAGTTCGGGCTTTCTAAGAAGAGACCAAACATGTCGGGCGCATAGAAGATAATCAGCGCAAACACAATCATGAAGATACCGACCGCAAAGGTGTCGTGTACGGTGTAGTAAGGATGGAATGGGATACCGTCTAATGGAATGCCATTTTCATCTTTATGCTCTTTGATTTCGATTCCGTCAGGGTTGTTTGAGCCCACTTCGTGAAGCGCTAAGATGTGCGCAACCACAAGGCCTACTAACACTAATGGAAGGGCGATGACGTGAAGTGCGAAGAAGCGGCTTAAGGTTGCTTCTGAAATCACGAAGTCCCCACGAATACCGGTTACTAATGTGTCACCGATGTAAGGAATTGCACCAAAGAGAGAAATGATTACCTGTGCACCCCAGAATGACATCTGACCGTAGGGAAGAACGTATCCCATAAACGCTTCAGCCATGAGGACAAGGTAAATTAACATACCAAAGATCCAAACAAGCTCACGGGGTTTTCTATGTGAACCGTAGATAAGACCTCTGAACATGTGCATGTAAACAACGATGAAGAACATCGAAGCCCCAACGGCGTGCATGTAGCGAATTAGCCACATCCAAGCAGTATCCCGCATTACTGCGGTTTCAAGGGATGCGTAGGCAATTGGAATACCCGTTGCGCTTAACGCACCATCGGGTTTGAAGTGCATGACAAGCCAAATACCGGTTAGGATCTGGTTGACAAGAACGACCATTGCGAGCACACCAAAAATATAGAGGAAGTTAAAGTTTTTCGGTGCGTAATATTCAGTCATGTGGGTTTTAAGTGCGCGATTCACCGGTAGGCGATCGTTAACCCAATCCCATAGACGCATAGCTGCAGATTTATTGCTTGTTGACATTATGCTTCTCCTCCGCTTAATCCAACAACGATTAGATTGTCCGTTTTGTAATAATACTCAGGCACAACAAGATTCGTTGGAGCTGGAAGGTTTTTAAATACGCGACCCGCTAAGTCAAAGCGTGAGCCGTGACATGGGCAGTAGAATCCACCTTTCCATTCTTTACCTAAATCTTGAGGGGCAATTTCTGGACGATAAGTAGGTGAGCAACCTAAGTGTGTACAGATTCCTACAAGTACGAGGATATCAGCACGATCTTCACGTGAACGGAAGAGGTTTGTTGCATAATCAGGTTGTTGTGACGCGGTGTGTGAGTCTGCATCAACTAAGTTTGCTGCAGGCATCTCTTCAACCGTTTTCATCATCGCATCAGTACGTTTTAACACCCATACTGGCTTACCTTGCCACTCAACGCGGAGTAATTCGCCCGCATCTAATTTTGAAATATCAATTTCAACGGGAGCTCCCGCATTTTTTGCTCTTTCGTTAGGCATCCATGATTTTACAAATGGACCGCCCACTAAAAAAGCCGCGCCGACTGCACCTACTGCGGTTGTTGCGTAGGTTAGAGTGCGTCTTTTTTTAAGATCTATCTTCTCAGAACTCATCTCTTATCTCCATTACATTCGATATTATTTGTTAACGCGAGATACATATTCGCCTGTGCGAGTATCAACTTTAATAATTTCATCTTGTTGCACGAAAAGCGGAACGCGTACCACAGCGCCTGATTCTAATGTCGCTGGTTTACCACCTGTTCCTGCTGTATCGCCGCGAAGGCCGGGATCCGTTTCAACAATTTTCATTTCGATAAAGTTGGGCGCAGTACCGGAAATTGGACCACCGTTCCAGAGTGTTACTGTGCAGACGTCTTGCTCGATGAGCCATAATTTCACGTCTTCAACCGCAGAAGCGCCTGCGCCGATTTGGTCGTAGGTTTCTGGATTCATAAAATGCCAAAATTCGCCGTCGTTATAGAGATATTGCATCTCAACGTCCATTACATCAGCCGCTTCAACAGAGTCGCCTGATTTAAAGGTACGCTCAATAATACGACCGGTTTTAAGGTTACGAATTTTAACGCGGTTGAATGCTTGCCCTTTGCCTGGTTTAACCATCTCGTTTTCAACGATCGAACAGGGATCGCCGTCGAGCATGATTTTTAAGCCACTTTTAAATTGATTTGTAGTATATGTTGCCATTATTTATTAAATACCTAGATCTATAAAAATATTTTTGTAATTGTAACGTATCTCGAAGAAACTTTCAGCATTGTGCCTATTATAAATTAATTAGAGACAATTCTAATCAAATAATCTGATTTTATTAGGAAAGTTTGATTCGCGTTTTAAGGGTAATTCGCTCGGCAATAGAAAGAATTACCCGAAAAAGGTCTTATTATACCGGAACTAAGCGTTCGTGGTGTGATTAAAATCTAAGTTTTGCGCTTTAGCGTAGGCTTCATGTTTTTCAAGGATGATTTGCATCTCCTCTTTTGAGCCCATAATCACAGGAACGCGCTGATGTAGATCGCTTGGGTCGATATCTAAAATACGGTCATACCCCGTACTTGCGATACCGCCGGCTTGCTCGACTAAAAACGCCATGGGGTTCGCTTCATACATAAGGCGTAAACGGCCGCCGCGTGAACGAATATTTTCATCCATAGGGTAGGCAAAGAGTCCGCCGCGAAGGAGAAGACGATGAATATCCATCACCATTGCACCAACCCAGCGCATAGTGAATTTCTTACCGCGAGGGCCATCTTTACCCGCGTCGCACATCTCAACGTACTCTTTCATCGGCGCTTCCCACACATTGCGGTTCGATTGGTTAATCGCATACTCGCTTGTGGTTTCGGGGATTTGGAGGTTCGGGTGCGTTAAGATAAATTCGCCCATGCTTGGCTCTAAGGTAAAACCGTGAGTGCCGTGACCAATCGTGATCACCATCATCGTCGCTGAGCCATATAAACAGTAGCCTGCGCAGACTTGCTCGGTGCCTTTTTGTAAGAAATCTTCTTTCGTTGGATTGTGATTGGGTGAGCGTAAAATTGAGAAAATCGTGCCGATCGGGCCGTTAATATCAATGTTGCTCGAGCCATCAAGTGGGTCGAAAAGAAGGAGGTAATTGCCTCGTGGTGCGCCCTCTGGAATTGGATAGATATCTTCCATCTCTTCACTTGCCATTGCCGACAAGTGGCCACGCCAAATATTGTTTTTGATGAAGAGTTCGTTCGCGATCACATCCAAGATTTGCTGTGTTTCGCCTTGACAGTTTTCATCTTCCGTACTTCCTAAAACATTGGCTAATTGCCCTTTTTTCACCGCTGCGGCAATCATTTTGCACGCGACCGCGATATCATTCATAAGAAGGGTGAAATTTCCAGTTGCGTCTGGGAAACGTCGTTGCTCTTCAATGATAAATTGCGACAGCGTTACGCCAAAATGGTCCATGATATTCTCCAATTGTAAATGAATCACTCTAGATTAGTTGCCCGTATGATACCGCTTTTTCTTCTTGAATTAAAGCGCTTTGTAGCTCGCTCGTAGTCAATTTCGTCTGAGATCAAAGCGGAATCGTAAGCGAAGATTTTGTATGTCGACGCGGTAACCGATATACTATCTCTTTATAGGTAAACTATCAGTGAGAATTTAAAGGTGGAAAATAAAACAAATATGAGTTCTAAAGAACTGAAAAATGCTGGATTAAAAGTAACTTTGCCACGCCTAAAAATCTTAGATATTTTGGCGAAAGCGGCAGAAACCAGCGTCTGCCATCTAACCGCGGAAGAGATCTTCATGCAACTGAGCCAATCCGGCGAAGAAGTCGGGCTTGCAACGGTTTATCGTGTATTAACACAATTTGAACAAGCAGGGCTCGTTCGTCGACATTTCTTCGATGGCGGTCAATCGATGTTTGAGTTAGACCAAGGCGATCAGCATGACCATATTATCTGTGTGAGCTGTGGTCATATTGATGAGTTCTCTCATGATCGTATTCAAGAAAAACTCGAGAAAATCGCTGAAGATTTGGGCTATGAATTACGCGATTCACGCACCTTTCTCTATGGGCTTTGTAGTGAATGCCGGGATCACAAGTAGGGCTCTTTAGCAAAGAATATACCACGCGGCGTTATGCCTTATTATGGGTGAGTATTTGGCTCGCCCTTATTTTCGTCACGTGGTTTTCACGGCCCTTAATTCCCTATCAAGAAACGATGCTCGCGGCAGTCTCGTGGGAGAGTTACGCCAGCGAGTTTTATCTCTATCCGATTTTAAATGGCGAATATGTAGCGAACGTGTTTCCGCTTGTGCCGTGGATTGAGGTGGGGATTTGGCAATTAACCGGCGCCAGTGAATTTTCGCTTCGCGCTGTGATGAGTATCTTTAGCATTGGCGTTCTCTTTTTAACCGG
>JAAZCI010000019.1 GCA_012513365.1 Lysobacteraceae bacterium | reverse complement strand
GTTGGGAAATCAACCACCTCGGTCAATATCGCGTTTTCACTGCTTCGTGAAGGGGCAAAAGTGGGCGTGCTGGACGCGGATATCTATGGTCCGAGCATTCCGACCATGTTAAATAGCCACGAGCGTCCTGTGTCAAAAGATAATGAGACGATGGAGCCGGTGGTAACTCAAGGGCTTCAAACAAACTCAATCGGGTATTTGATTGCCGATAAAGATGCGGCGATCTGGCGTGCCCCAATGGCGGTTTCCGCGCTTGCACAGCTTTTAAAACAGACTAACTGGAAAGAACTCGATTATCTCATTGTGGATATGCCCCCGGGAACTGGTGATATTCAATTAACGCTCGCGCAGCAGATTCCTGTTGCCGGAAGTGTGATTGTGACAACGCCGCAAGATATCGCGTTATTGGATGCGGTGAAAGGGATCAACATGTTCAAAAAAGTGAACATTCCGATCTTGGGTGTGGTGGAAAACATGAGCTTCCATATCTGTTCAAACTGTGGTCATGAAGAATTTATCTTTGGTTCAGATGGTGGAAAACGCTTAGCGGAAGAGTATGGCGTTGGGCTACTTGGGCGCATGCCGCTCGATGTTCGCATTCGTGAAGAGGCGGATAAAGGCGCACCAACTGCATCAACCGAACATGAACTTGCCAGTTATTATCATGAAATCGCAACCAAAATGGCGGCGAAACTCTCGCTCCGCGATAAAGATATGATGGGCAAATTCCCGAAAATTGTCGTTCAAAACGTATAAGAAACGAATTAAATATGAGTATTAAATCAGATCACTGGATTCGCAGACAAGCGCAACAACATGGCATGATCGAGCCGTTTGAATATGGTCAGGTCAGAGAAAATGAGAAGGGGCGCATCATCAGTTACGGCACGTCGAGCTACGGTTATGATGTGCGTTGTAGCAATGAATTTAAAGTCTTTACTAATATTAATTCATCCATCGTTGACCCAAAAAACTTCGACCAAAATAGCTTTGTCGATGTGGTGTCCGATGTGTGCATTATCCCGCCGAACTCCTTTGCGCTTGCGCGAACCATTGAGTATTTTAGAATTCCTCGTAATGTGTTAACGATCTGTCTAGGAAAGTCGACATATGCGCGTTGTGGTATTATTGTCAACGTAACGCCGCTCGAACCGGAATGGGAAGGGCACGTCACGCTTGAGTTTTCTAATACAACTCCACTCCCTGCGAAGATTTACGCGGGCGAAGGTGTGGCGCAGATGCTCTTTTTTGAATCCGACGAAGTATGCGATGTCTCCTATAAAGATAGAGGCGGTAAGTATCAAGGTCAGACCGGCGTCACATTACCGAGAACCTAACCGAAATAAAAGGAATAGAGAAAGAGAATGACTAAAGTCGTGATTAAAACCGCAGAACAGATCGAAGGGATTCGTAAAGCGAATCAGCTCGTTGCCAATATTTTGCAAGCAATCGAACCGTATGTGAAGGCGGGGGTTACCACGAAAGAGATCGATGATCGTATTCACCAAATGATGAAAGATGAAGGCGCTATTTCAGGCAGCCTCAATTACGGTCATCCCCCTTTTCCGGGTGCGTCATGTATCTCCATTAACCATGTGGTCTGCCACGGAATTCCGTCCGATCGTCCGCTTAAAAATGGCGATATTGTCAACGTCGATGTCTGTTTAGATAAAGATGGCTATTTTGGCGATTCAAGCCGCATGTTCTGCGTGGGCGAGGTGTCCATTATGGCGCAGCGTCTTGTCGATGCCACTTACGAGTGCATGATGCTCGGCATTGAAGAGGTAAAACCGGGCGCGCCCTTTAGAAATATTGGCCGTGCGATCGAGAAAAATGCGAAGCGTTATAACTACTCCATCGTGCAAGAATTTTGCGGTCATGGGGTGGGATTAGCCCTACATGAAGCGCCGCAAGTGCTCCATTATGATTCGCCAATGGTGCGTGACATTATGGAACCAGGGATGATCTTTACGATCGAACCGATGATTAATGTCGGTCGCCCTGAAACGAAAGTATTAAACGATGGTTGGACCGCCGTCACGCGTGACCGCTCGCTTACCGCGCAGTGGGAACACGCCGTTTTAGTGACCGAAGATGGCTATGAAATCTTAAGCTTACCAACCTCGCGTTAATTGCTTTAGATCAGCAAGGGATGATGTTTCACCCCCTATGATAGAGGAGGGATTACCGCAGGAGATAATCCCTTTTTTTATATGATGAAAACAACTTAAAAGGCGTTAGAGATGAGTAACGAAAGCGAACGTTTATTGATATCGGGCGCGGGTGCGGCCGGACTATCCTTAGCGGTAGGCTTAAAAGATGCTCCTTATGAAGTGGTCTTAGTGGATCAAAATCCGGTTCCGGATAAGGACTTTTTAGCACAGGATACGCGTCAGATCGCGCTTTCGAAACGGTCGCAATATTATCTTGAGTCGATTGGGATTTGGGATTCGATTAAATCCTATGTCACGCCGATTGAAAAAGTGCATGTCTCCGAAAAGGTCTTTCGTACCCGTGTGATACTCAATGCCGCCGACCATGAGCTTGATAATTTTGGTGGGCTGATTCCGCTCGGGCGATTGATTTTAACGCTCCACGAAGCGATTGAATCGCAAGATAATCTCCTCTACCTTCCCGATACAAAATTACTGCGCTACTACGCTGATCATGAGGCCGATGAAGCGGTGTGTCACTTTAAAAATAGTGAAGCGGAATTTAGTCACGCCTTTAAATGGATGATCGCCGCGGAAGGAACGCACTCAACGCTCCGCGAAATGGCGGGAATTCAAACAGCGTTTACCGATTATGATCAGGTGGCGGTGATTGCCGTTGGCACCTTTGAAAAACCGCATAATAATGTCGCCTATGAGCGTTTTACCTCACGAGGACCGCTTGCATTACTGCCAGTTAATACCCATGAGATGGCGATTATTTTAACGGTAAAGCGGGAAGAGCGTGCGAAATGGGAAGCGGCCTCGGATAGCTCCTTTAGTGATGAAGTGCTCTTTCGAATTGGCGCTGAATTAGGCATGATCACCAGCGTGACCAAACGCCATGTATGGGATCTTAAACTGATGGTGCCCAAAACGCTGTGTGCGGAGTACTTAACCTTAGCGGGCAACAGTGCTCACGCCCTTCACCCCATTGCCGGACAGGGACTTAACTTAGGCT
>JAAZCI010000188.1 GCA_012513365.1 Lysobacteraceae bacterium | reverse complement strand
CCAAATAGGAATCATTATGTTGACTGGTCAGCAAACTCGAATTCATAAAGCGCCGGTGATCCTCGCAATTTTAGCGGTATCGCTCTTTCATGGCGGGGTGATTTACGGCTTTACCACGATGTCACCGTTTCATCAGGAAGAGGTGGTGATTTCCACCAATCCTTCCGGGCTTGTGATGCATGCCATTACGCTTGCGGGCGTTGATTCGGCCGATGAGATTACCCATCAACATGATGACGAAGAGCTCCTTAATGAGGCAAATCCAGAGGAGATGCGTGAGGATGACACGCCTCCTTTGGAGGAGCCTTTACCCGATGAGCCTGAAGTGATCGAAGAGCGAGTCGATGAGACGCCTGATCCGATTAAAGAGCCTGAGCCACTGCCTGAACCAAACCCTGTGATCGAGCCGAAAAAAGAGGAGATCATCACAACGGAAAAACCGACGCCTGAAGCGCCGAAAGTGGTGAAGCCAAAACAGGTGGTGAAAAAGGCAGAGCCGAAACCTAAAAAAGCGCAACCTAAACCCAAAACGGAGCAAAAACGCCAATCCAAACGGGTGGAAAATCGCGTGATCAGCGTCTCTGAAATGAAACTTCTCAATCAGCCCGCACCCAACTTTCCGCGAGCAGCAAAAATGCGCCGTATGTCGGGCGTGGTGAAACTTATCTTAAAAGTTGATGAGCGGGGACATGTGGCCGATGTGCATCTTGCGCGATCATCAGGGCATGATATTTTAGATAAAGAGGCGATTCGCGTTGCCAAACAGGTGCGTATGAGGCCCTATATTGTCAATGGGGTAGCGCAAGCGATCTCGGTGAGTACCGAATATGAATTTAAATTACAGCGCTAAATTGTGCTTTAATTAATCGAACAAAAATCAATCAACCATTTTTAGTTTTACCATTATTTTTACTTAGGAACCCCTTATGCAACCAGAAGTCGCAACCCTTGGATTTGAGCACTTTATCGCTCAATCGGATATTGTTACTAAATTTCTTTTTATCGTGTTGATCGCGATGTCGGTGATTTCGTGGCTTATCATTTTTCTAAAAAGTTTCCAAGGCTTGTATGATCGCTCACGCACCAAGCGTTTTTTAATGCGTTTTTGGCATGCCCGTTCTGCAGATGAAGTGGCGGAGTACTTAAAAGAGCACTCGGCGGATAACTATCATGAGGTGCTGGCTGATGCGGGATTTGATGCGGTTGCGCACTATAAAGCCCATGAGGGAACGCTCCTTAAAAATTCCGGCTCCATTGATGATATTGTTACGCGCACTCTACGCACAAAACTCGATGAGATTCAGCTTCGCCGTGAAAATGGAGTAACAGCTCTTGCATCAATCTCAGCGACGGCACCCTTTGTCGGACTCTTCGGGACGGTGTGGGGAATTTATCACGCGCTAATTGAGATTGGCTCAACAGGCGCAGGCACGATTGATAAAGTCGCAGGTCCTGTGGGAGAAGCGCTCATTATGACCGGTGTCGGGCTTGCCGTTGCGATTCCGGCGGTTCTCGCACATAGTTGGGTGGCGCGCCGAAATCAGGTGAAAATGGGCTCACTCGATGCCTTTGCTTTTGAACTTCTAAGCGTTCTTGGTACCGGAAAATCGGTAGCTGAGCAGAAAACCACCCAAGGGGGAGAGTAAGATGTCCTTTGGTCGTTTACGCGGTGAGAGCAGTGCGCCGAAGGCGGAGATCAATATGATTCCGCTGATTGACGTGATGCTCGTCCTGTTGGTGATCTTTATTTTAACGGCGCCTCTTGTGACGCAATCGGTGCAATTGACCTTGCCGGAAGCGGTGGATCTGAAAGAGAAGAAAGAGAGCATCGAAGAGAAAAAGCCCATTATGGTGGCGATTAATGGCGAGGGCGAGATTTTCGTGAATGAAGAGCTTGCGGAGAATGAAGAGGCGATGCTAACGCTGCTTGGTTCGGCGAAGATGGCGTTTGACGAAAATCATCCCGGTGAGCGCCCGATGGTGCAACTCCATATCGATACCAAAGTGCAATATGAGGTGGTAGCAAAAACGATTACCGGCCTTAGTAAGGTGGGTTTAAGTAATATCGGCTTTGTGACGCTCCCCGATGAAGAGTAGTCGCTTCAAAACTTTCACGATCTTTAATTGATCAAAGAGAAAAGACTCATCTGCGGATGAGTTTTTTATTGCCCAGGATTTATCCCTTGTGATTATCATGCTGACTTTATAGTAAGATCATAAAAGTGAATCGTTTAAGCGTAAAATCAGAAAAGGGTTAAAGTTACCGATGCAGGAGCGAGAGAAAATTAGTTGGGAGTTTCAGTGCGTGGAACAAGTAGATGTGCCGGAATTTTCTGGGGAATCCTCTTTTCCGAGCTATCAAGAGATTCCCAATACCGTGCCTTCAGCGAGAGT
>JAAZCI010000187.1 GCA_012513365.1 Lysobacteraceae bacterium | reverse complement strand
GTACCACCTGATCCCATCCCGAACTCAGCAGTGAAACGTATCAGCGCCGATGGTAGTGTGGACATGTTCCATGTGAGAGTAGGTCATCTCCAGGGCTTAATACGAAGCCTCTAGCTAACGCAGCTAGAGGCTTTTTCTTTGCCGGGAGGAAAGTACTGGGGAAGTGAAGAATCAAGAAAATCATTCTAAACAAGTTTGACTATCTCGATCATGTCGAATTCGTAAGAATCGTGCAAAGCGCGGGATACCGTTATTGGTATATCCATTATATTGGAAGGTGATGCATTCTCCGATTTCTGGTGGATTCTCCCTTTCTTCATGAGTAAATCCAGATCCAATCTTAAATTGTGTTCCATTTTTAATTTCAATTAGCATGGATCCGAGCATCCCTTTAAACTTCCCATTGCCTTCGAAATGCTCGATCACTATGCCTTCAGCATCATGATGTTCTTTCACTTTTAAGAGATGATTCACACGACCTGAATGATAATAGGCATCTTGATGATGCAGCATTAAGCCTTCGCCCCTCTTTTGAATAATCTCTTGATGATATTGCTGCATCTCATCAATGGTATTGACTTGAATTTGAGGAATCTTTTTGAGCCATGGAACATCTTGCTCTGTGACAATTTCTCTCATCTTTACTACCCGCTCGTTAAAAGGCTCGGGATAATTGGGGAGATCGAAGATCATAAATTGTACATCTCTCCAATCGTGATCACTCGGTGTCTCCGTCCGGACAATTCCAGAGACTCTTTCAAACTGATCACGATCGATCCAGAGTTCTCCATCAAGTGGAATGGAACCGAAGTTTTCAGTAAACCAATCGGGTGCAGGAATGGGATTTCCTTGTCGAGTTAATAATTGTTTTCCTGTCCAGTAACCGCGGACACCATCGAGCTTTTCACTGATATAGTAATGTTTGATATTGATCGTATCTTCATGCGCTTCGAGAAAATTGGAACCATGTTGAAGGGGAGGATTTGCGTACAATAATGAATGCAGTAATAGAATAAAAAGAGGCGTGAATAAGCGAACGATGGGGAATGTTGAATGCTTCATAATATATTGATATTGAATAAGTTTTTAGATGGATAAGGGACTCTAATAAACCATAAAAGTACTTTAATATCAAATGGTTAAGTTTTAAGGAATAGTTTGAGCGTAAAAAAGCCCTGCAGTTTATGGCGTGCAGGGCTTTGATGAATGGAGATTAATGAGCTTGAATTCTATGTTATATAGAACTACTCGGCGACTGGTTCAGTTGAATTATTGGGGATTGCATCACGAACGACTTTACCGATAAATCCGTATTTTAAAACTGAAAGATTGAGTTTGTTGGTTTCAGGCAGAGTGGATTCAAATAGGAGATCCATCGCAATCTCTTCCGTTTCAGAGGCCTCATTAATGGCATCATAGCTTACAATCAATCGGCAAAGACGCTTATTTCGTCCCGCATCAAAATAGAGTTCTTCTCCCTGTAATAATGCTTTATAGGTGAGGTTTAACTCTGGATTATCTTTTTTGATGTGGTTTGGGAAATGCTCTGTCACTAGCGCCGTTACAGTCGATTCTGAGCCCTCAGAGAGGCACCCCGGAACAATCTGCTCATGTTCAATCTTATTTAAGCCCAGATTTTCCAAGCTCTTTTTAATATTTGTATTTTCTTTTTTGAGATTACTTTCTGTGACAACATGCTGATAGTTACGTTCTTCAAGCGTTGCATTGCTCTCGGTTAATTTACCAATCTGCATATAGAGAAAACCGCTCAGCGCGGCAAGCCCAATAATCATGGGAATGGTAAAAACGAGCGCTGCTTTATTTGAATTTTTTGGCAGTGGCGCTTGGTGGGTAGTCGCTGTTTCGTTTGGATTAGACATTATTGTTACCTCGGTTTGAATGCCGATGTCGGCCAGTTTTGTTTGTAAAATTGAGGCTTCCGTTTCGCTCAGATTTTTGTAGAGAGGCGGACTGGGCTGATCATTAAGATAGAGATCGAGCGCTTCATCGCTAAGATTAAGGAGTTTGGCGAGCCGTTTTTTCGCGCTATTTTGATCGATATGATCTAAAAAAGATTGAAATCGTAGTTGGTATCTCGCCATATAAATCCTCTTATTCTTCGTCGTAATCTTGGAATGAGTTGCTATAATCGCGGGTTTCAAGGTTGGTAAAGCGTGAGTACTTTCCTTGGAACGCAAGTTTTACAGTGCCGATTGGGCCGTTCCGTTGCTTCCCGATAATGAGCTCCGCAACCCCTTTTTCCGGTGAGTCTTCATTGTAAACCTCATCGCGGTAGATAAAGCAGATCAAGTCCGCATCCTGCTCGATTGCCCCTGAGTCACGCAGGTCACTCATTACTGGGCGTTTATTAGGGCGTTGCTCAAGGCTACGGTTTAACTGTGAAAGGACAATAACCGGAACGTTG
>JAAZCI010000186.1 GCA_012513365.1 Lysobacteraceae bacterium | reverse complement strand
TTTACAGCAGAGCATCATTATGAAGCGCGTCGAAGCGGGCGATAAAAAGCCAGCCGCGGCGGATAAATAACCGATAAATCAAGGTTAATTAAAATACGTTAAATCCCCAACATTGTTTGGGGATTTTTTCACTGTAGATGAGGTGAATATGTTAAAAGATAGAACCATTGCAGCGATTGCAACGAGCACTGGCATTGGCGGAATTGGGATTGTCCGTTTGTCGGGGCGTGAGAGTTTAGCCATTGCCCAAAAAATGACGCGTTTAACGGAATTTACGCCGCGGATGGCGCAATTTTCTCCCTTTTTAGATGAGAGCGGGACGCCGATTGACGAGGGCGTTGTGCTCTATTTTAAAGGACCCAATTCCTTTACCGGTGAAGATGTGGTGGAACTTCAGGGTCATGGCGGCGTTACGGTGTTAAGCCGAGTGTTAGCGCGGGCGATTGAGCTTGGCGCAGAACCTGCTCGCCGTGGGGAATTTTCAGAGCGCGCTTTTATTAATGGCAAACTCGATCTTGTGCAAGCAGAAGCGATTCACGACTTAATTATTAGTGAGAGTGAAGCGCAGGCAAAAGCAGCGATGAATTCGCTCCGAGGCGGCTTTTCTAAAGAGGTGAATGGTCTTTTAGATACGCTCGTTGAGCTTCGCGTTTACATTGAAGCCGCGATCGATTTTAGTGAAGAAGATATCGACTTTATCTCCGATGGCAATGTGCTTGTTCGCCTTGAAGATCTCGACCAAAAAGTCAAAACCCTTCTTAAAAACGCTGGGCAAGGCAAACTCTTAACTGATGGCCTTCAGGTAGTATTAGCCGGCCGCCCAAATGCGGGGAAATCGAGTCTGCTTAACGCACTTTCCGGCGAAGAGACGGCGATTGTGACAGAGATTGAGGGAACCACGCGGGACCTTCTGCGTGAACGCATTGTGATCGATGGCATGCCCCTTCATATTATCGATACCGCAGGACTGCGCGAAACTGATAACATTGTTGAAGCGGAAGGCATTAAGCGCGCGAAAGCAGCGATTAAAGAGGCGGATCTTGTTCTTTGGCTGCATGATGATGAAAGTGGCGAGCGCGAGATTGATCCGGAGCTATTAGAGCTCAATATCCCGATTCTATACATTCACAATAAGATCGATCTTTCAGCAAAAAAAGCGGGGCAATATGAGGATTATATTGCCATGAGCGCAAAAACTGGTGACGGTCTTGAGATTTTGAAAACCGCGATTTTAGAGGTTGCCGGCGTTACTCGTACCGAAGGTCTATTCAGTGCTCGAGAGCGCCATATCTTCTCGCTTAAAGCGGTGCTTGCACACTTTGAAGTGGCGCTTGAATTGATCCGTGCGGAGCATAGTATTGAGCTTGTCGCCGAAGAGCTTCGTCTAGCGCAAAGTTCGCTCGGGGAAATTACCGGTGAATTTACCCACGATGAGTTATTGGGCGAGATCTTCTCAAGTTTCTGCGTTGGGAAATAATTGCGTCATCTCTTTGCTGAGAATATGTTAAGAAATGAGTTAAGAAATGCCCTTAAATTTAGGCTTATTGGATCGAGAGATAGAGCGAGACAATAAGCCTTTTTTATTGCCCTTGTACTTCTTATCAAATCGCGGTAGTTTAAAGGGAAATCGCTTTTTTCTATC
>JAAZCI010000185.1 GCA_012513365.1 Lysobacteraceae bacterium | reverse complement strand
CTTTGTGATTGTGGTCGCGCGTCCCTTTGTCTCTCTTTGCCATAACTTAGTGATGAATCAGGCGCTCACCACCAATTTCACCTCGATGATTCGCTGGCAACAGCACCGTTATCTGTTAAAGCAGAGCGTTAATTTCTTTCACAGCAGTTTTGCTGGGGGTATTGCAAGTCGGATTATGAATACCGGGCAATCGATCCGCAGTTCTGTGTTGATGCTCACCGATTCGATGTGGCGCGTGATTATCTATGCGGGCACGACGGTGGTGCTCTTTATGAAGCTCAATCCTTGGCTTGCGCTCCCGATTGTGGTGTGGATTGGGGCGTACATTATGCTGATGCGTTATTTTCTGCCTAAAACGCGGGAACGCTCCCATCAATCGGCGCGGGCTCGTTCAAAACTGATGGGTTATGTAGTCGATAGTTATAGCAATATCGCAACGCTCAAACTCTTTTCTCACTCAAGCCGTGAAGAGGATCAGTCTCGCGAGGTGATAGCGTATCAAACTCGCATGGCGCTCAATTCCACAAGGCTTATTACCGGGCTCGATTTTTCGCTCACGATTTTAAATAGCATCTTAATAGCAAGCACGGTACTTCTCTCGCTCGTTTTGTGGAAAAATGCGCTCATTACCGCTGGCGCGATCGCTTTTACCTTAAGTTTAGTGATTCGCATTAACACGATGTCATCTTGGATTATGCGCGTGGTGAGCCATATTTTTGAGGATGTGGGCAGTGTGCAAGATGGGATTAAAGCGATGACTCATCCGCGGGAAATTATGGACTCTCCCGAGGCTAAACCTCTTGAAGTGACCGAGGGTGCGATCGATTTTAACTGCATCGATTTTCACTATCATGAAGGCAAACCGATCTATCAACAGCTCGATCTGCATATTAAGCCGGGTGAAAAAGTGGCGCTTGTGGGGCCTTCGGGCGCGGGAAAAACGACGCTTATTAATCTTCTTTTACGCCTTTATGATGTAAAAGTGGGAACGATTGAGATCGATGGCATGCCGATTACCAAGGTGACGCAAGATAGTCTTCGCAGTAATATTGGGGTGGTGACGCAAGATACGGCGCTGCTGCACCGTTCGGTGCGGGATAATCTACTCTATGGCAATCCCGAGGCGACCGATGCGATGATTGAGGCGGCGCTTAAACGCACCAAAGCGGATCAATTTGTCTATGATCTGATTGATCAACATGGCCGAACCGGGCTCGATGCGCTCGTTGGGGAGAATGGGGTAAAATTGTCAGGCGGGCAACGTCAGCGAATTGCGATCGCTCGGGTATTGCTTAAAAATGCGCCCATTTTGATCTTAGATGAAGCCACCTCCGCGCTTGATTCTGAGTCGGAAGCGGTAATTCAAGAGCATCTTGAAACGCTGATGGAAGGGAAGACCGTGATTGCGATTGCGCACCGATTATCCACCATTGCGAAGATGGATCGCCTTGTGGTGATCGATCATGGCAAGGTGGTTGAAACCGGCACGCACGATGAATTGATCGACGCGAAAGGGCTCTATGAATCGCTCTGGAGCCTACAGATGATGGGGCGTCGCCGGGATTCATAGCCGTTAAAGCGGATCAAATAGAACGCCAACTAAAATCACCGCGGCAGAAATTTGTACAATCGTCAGCAAAAGCGCATAGATGGAAAAGGCTTTGCCACTTGATTTAAGCGCGCCGAAATTGAGGCGAAGCCCGATCGCCGCTAGAGCGGTAATCTCAAACCAACCACTCACAATCCCGATGGGGTGACGTAATGCTTCCGGCACAATGTGGAGGCTGCTTAAAATACACATCACTAAAAATCCATAGACATACCATGGAATAATCGATTTTTTCCGCGCAGGTTTTTGTGTATCCGCCGTGTGATTGGCACTGTTATCAGGATTGTTTTTAACGATTTGGCTAAAAATAAGCACTACCGCCACAATAAAGACTACGCGGATAATTTTAAAGATGATCGCCTGCTCATTGACATCGCTATTGACCATGCTCGCGGACGCGACCACTTGCCCCACCGATTGCAGTGTCCCGCCAATCAGCGCGGAGGTGTGGAGCGTATCGTGTTGATAGAGAAAATAGCCTAAGATCGGCATCACAAACATCAATACCGTCCCCATGAGATTGACGATGGTAATCACAAGGCCACGCTCTTCACTCGTCGCACCAATCACAGGCGCGGTTGCCGCAATGGCCGAAGAACCGCACACCGCATTTCCAGAGGCCATCATTAGCGAAATCGATTGGTTAAACCGCAGACGCTTGCCGATATAGTAGGCCGCGATCAGGGTAATGCCCATCTGAATCATAATGAAGAGTAGCCCTGAGATTCCGAGTTTAAAGATCGTATTAAAGGTGATGAGGCCACCGAGTAACACGATGGAATACTCAAGCAGTCGGCTCTCCGAAAAGCGCGTTCCCTTTCCCCAGATCGATTGTTTTAAAAATGTATTGCCAAGGAAAATCCCTAAAAAAATCGCGATTGCGGGCGCGCCTAAATAGGGAATAAAGAGTGCAAATCCTTTGGCTAAAAGGGCGACACTGAGTGCGAGTACAAGGCCGGGAATGTATAAAATGAGCGTTTGAACCATGAGGAATTTACCCCTCGTTAGATGAATAGAGTTTGTTAAGCGTTAGATTGGTGAGTTTGCCGATATAGGGCACCACAAAGAGAGAAATCGGGAGGGCGATCATGTAGGAAACGGGGAATGCACGCTTCCACCAAGCGGCGAAAAACGCACTGGAAAAGCCGTTTTGCAGCACCTCAAAATTCATAAAGGTGACAACGCCAGACATGCAAAATGACATAATAAGCGACATATAGAGTGCAAAAATAACGTTACGGACAAAGACTCGTCTATGTTTCATGAACGGGGAGACTCCTCGGAATAAAACAGGTTAAATATGGGAAATGAGAGAATAATTGTAACAAAGGGCGAGCAAGATCGCGGGATCTATTTGTTAAAAATTGTGAAGAGGGCATAAAAAACCACTGCAAATCATTAAGATCGGCAGTGGTGTTTGTGAGTAAGATCTTCGTAAGATTCGATTAATTGAATTGAGTTACTCGAAACTCGTTAATTAAAGTTCATTAATCTGGTGAAACTTCTAAAATAATCTTGCCGATATGTTCGCTTGACTCCATCAGTTCATGGGCTTCTTTGGCTTGAGCAAGAGGGAAGACTTGATAGATAACGGGTTTGAAATGTCCCGCTTCAATAAGCGGAAGCGCCTTTTCAACGACGCGAGAAGTGAGCGCTGCTTTAAACTCAAATTCGCGCGCGCGAAGCGTGCTACCAGTGATTTTAATACGGCGCTGCATCATTTTAAGAAGATTTAATTCAACTTTCGCACCGCCCATGGAATTGATGTAGACCATGCGCCCATCGGGATTCATCAGTTCAAAGTTTTTATTAAAATAATCGCCACCGATCATATCTAATACCACATCGATCTTATCTTCTTTTAACACTTCAAAGAAATCATCTTCACGATAATTGATCGCTTTTTGCGCGCCCAACTCAAGACACGCTTGTTGTTTTTCAGCGTTGCCGACAGTGACAAAGACATTCGCGCCTAAAATCGTTGCGAGCTGAATGGCGGTGATGCCAATTCCGCTACTGCCTCCGTGAATTAGCACATTTTCACCCTCTTTAAGTTCACCGCGCTCGATTAAATTGTTCCATACGGTAAGAAGCGTTTCCGGTAAACTTGCCGCTTCAATAAAGCTTAAGTGTTTGGGTTTAGGCATGCAGTACGCTTCGTGAATGGTGATATATTCGGCATATCCGCCGCCGCCGATGAGGGCAAAGACTTCATCGCCCACACGCCACTTTGTTACCGCGCTTCCAACGGCTTCCACAACGCCCGCAACTTCAAGTCCGAGCACATCTTGCGGCTCACCTTCAGGCGCAGGATAATAGCCTTTACGCTGAATAATATCGGGGCGATTAACGCCAGCTGCATGGATTTTAACCAGTACTTCATGCTCGCCTGCAACGGGTTTTGCGTACTCTTTTAAGGTTAAAACGGAAGGGTCTCCAAATTCGGTCATGACGATTGCTTTCATCATATAGGCTCTCCTTTTATTATCATTTGATCGGGTGCCAGCACGCTGATTTTAGCGGGATAACGGCCTCGCATATCGGGCGGGCACTGATGGAATTATCATATCATCTTTTACGGTCTGCATTTTGTTCGGGCGCGGAACTTTACATTTTTTAATCATTGTGAATAATGGGCTCATAAAGGCGCGTCGATCACAGATGAAAGAGGAAAAAGGATGGCGATCATTGAGATTTTTGGGGTACTGCTGGGGTTTATCTACCTCTTTTTGGAATACCGCGCCCATCAAAGCATGTGGCTTGTTAGCATGGTGATGGCGCTTGTCTATATCGTCGTCTATTTTAAAACAGGGCTTTTTGCTTATATGACGATTTATGGGCTCTATTTTTGGATGAGCCTGTATGGTGCGTATCGCTGGAAACGTTTGCAAAAACGGGAATTAACGCCACTGTCAGAGGATGAGATTGTCACGGCCGAAGGGGAAAACTGGCTCTATTTTATGCCAAAAAACTATTGGATATGGGTGATTCTGTTTTCGATCTTGATGAGCGTTGGATTTTACTACAGCGTCGGAGCGATCTCCGGAGAAGCGCCAAATCCTTTTGATTCAATCATTGGCGGAATGAGCCTTGTGGCGATGGGGATGCTCACGCAAAAATGGGTGGAGCAGTGGATTTTGCTCATCATTGTGAACGCCATTTCGATCGTTCTATTCTGGCAAACGGCGCTCTATTACACCCTTTTGTTGCATGGGGTCTATTTTATCATCTCGTTTTTTGGCTATCTGCGCTGGTGCAGGGTCGCCAAAGCAGGCGAGTTCCGGTAATGTTGATCGCTTATTTTTAGTAGAGCGACTCATTTTTACAGGAGAGAATTCCACGTAAAATAAGATTTGCCGTCGCGCTATTACAGGCGATCGGAATATTGTAGAGCGTTGAGAGGCGAATCAGCGCTTTCACGTCAACGTCGTGGGGCATTGGGGTTAGGGGGGCAGTAAAGAAGATGAGCGCATCGAGATTTTGCTCACTAATCATCGCGCCTAACTGCTGATCGCCACCGAGCGGGCCTGATTTTAAGGGCGTGAGATCAAAGTCCGGATAGGCCTCTAAAATGCGTTTTCCCGTGGTTCCCGTTGCGTAGAGTTTGTGTTTTAAAAAGTAGTCGTGAAAACCGCCAATCCATTCCACAAGATCCTGTTTTTTCGCATCATGAGCTACAAGGCCAATGGTGAGTCGTGTCATATTATTTCGTTCCTTTTTTATCATTTTTAGTATTGTATCAACTTTTCGTAGCTTTTCATTTTTACGCAGTAGTGTGCGCTCTCAATATGACAGTTTTATGACGAGGATAAAGATACGAGCCCCTAATTTTTTTCGCTTTATCAAACTCATTGATTTTCAAGCGATTTCTGCTACCATTGAAAATTAGGGTTTTAAGCATTCAATGCATTAAACTCCGCAAATGATCAGCTCTTTAACAAATTGGACTCTAGTTACCCGCCGAATAGGCGGCTTAGAAAGGGTAAATTGATGAGGGAGGGGGCTTATGGGCGTTACCCGCCGAATAGGCGGCTTAGAAATATACCGTCAAAAAAAGAACCAACAGGACAACGTTACCCGCCGAATAGGCGGCTTAGAAATATCATCGGCGACAGCATGAGCCCTCGATTTGGTTACCCGCCGAATAGGCGGCTTAGAAAATCCTGCGCAATTGATCGCATCGTAATCAATCGTTACCCGCCGAATAGGCGGCTTAGAAAACTTCCTGAACTTCTCTTTAAACAGTGCAACAGTTACCCGCCGAATAGGCGGCTTAGAAATAGCATCTCTTCGTCGATACGATCTTTTGTCAGTTACCCGCCGAATAGGCGGCTTAGAAAACTGGACGGGTAAACTCGAAACAGAAAAGAAAGTTACCCGCCGAATAGGCGGCTTAGAAAAAAAAGAAGCGCAAGCATTGCAAGTACGCCGTGTTACCCGCCGAATAGGCGGCTTAGAAATCGTCACTAATATTGGTTTTAACTTCATATCCGTTACCCGCCGAATAGGCGGCTTAGAAAGTTGTCGATATGGTGCGACAAATCGGCAAAATGTTACCCGCCGAATAGGCGGTTTATTTAAAATTTTAGAGTAATAAAAAAGGATGCTAAATTTGGCATCCTTTTTCTTTAAATAGGTTAGTTGATTACGCTTGGTGGGGAAGTGGAGCGCCTTTGAGTCGGGCGGTGACGCGGTCTAAAATCACTTTATAGAGCGGTAAAAAGAAGAGCGCGCTGATCACGATTTTAAAGGCGTAATCGACAGAGGCGACCTCAACGAGATGCTCGGAGAGATAGGGATCGGTGGTTTTGTAGAAGGCGATGCCGAAAAAGGCGTTGGTATCCACAAGATTCCCGACGACGGCGGCCGCAGCGGGGGCGAGCCACCATTGGGGGCGCTGACGGAGTCTGTTAAAGACAAAAATATCCATAATTTGCCCGATCACATAGGCGGAAAAGCTGGCAAGCGCAATGCGTGCGACAAATAGATCAAACTTAAAGAGTCCGCCAATGCCCATCCACGCACCATCGCGAAATACGATCGAAATCGCGTAGGAAATAAGGAGTGCCGGAAGCATCGCGTAGAAGATAATTTGGCGTGCAAGCGCAGCCCCAAAGAGGCGTACCGTTAAGTCGGTGGCGAGAAAAATAAAGGGAAAAGTAAAGGCGCCCCAAGTGGAGTGAAACCCAAAGATCGAGATCGGAATCTGAACTAAAAAGTTGCTTGAGGCGATAATCGTAACATGCAAAAAAGCGAGTAAAAGCGCGATTTGCTGTTGTTTTTGCTTGACTAATGTGGGCATGGAAACCTCTGGTAAGCGGCATAAAAGCATGCATTAAGAGCTATTTTGCAGGCTCTAAGCATGTCGGCGTGTAAGCGGTAAAAAATGAAACGATTCAGCGTGCTTAGCGGTTATCGACTTTCTCAGGGTAGAGATCGTGATG
>JAAZCI010000184.1 GCA_012513365.1 Lysobacteraceae bacterium | reverse complement strand
GATTCAATGTTTTTGAGGAGCGTTCTGTAGGCGGTGGGATTTTTTTCGATAAAGGTGACGTGTCCCGCACCGCGAGAGAGTGCCTCAATCCCAAGCGCGCCACTTCCGGCAAAAAGGTCTAGGCAACTATGTCCCATCACATCAAATTGCAGCCAATTAAAGAGCGTTTCGCGCATTCTTGATGAGGTCGGGCGCAAACCTTCAGCGTCGATCACCTCAATCTGGCGTGAGCGATGTTCACCGCCGATAATACGAATTTTATGTGGGGTTGTCATAGAGCCTCCTCTCTATAGGATTAAAATCGGCATCATACGTGAGGGAGTTAACCGCAGTATGATTGCGCATGAATTAATCGAGTGTTTGACGAATATTTGGACGAATCTCCGCTTCTGCTAGATTGAGCAGTTCTTGAGTAGATTGGCCCTCAAAAGGAATGGGTTTGCCGATCACCATCGTGATTGTTCCCGGATATTTGAGAAATCGCCCTTTACTCCACGCACGGCCTGAATTGATCGCAATCGGAAGCATATCCGCGCCAAGTTCACGGGTCATTAGAAACGCCCCTTTCTTAAACGGTTTTACCGTATCGGGTTTTGCGCGGGTGCCTTCGGGGAAAATAATCACCGAACGGCCCTCATTAAATTTCTCTTTTGCCTGCGCGATAATGCTTTTAAGGGCATTACGGCCATCTTGACGATTGATCGCGATGGGTTTGAGTTTCGCAAGGCCCCAACCAAAAAAAGGAATCCAGGTGAGCTCGCGTTTTAGTACAAAGGCATGGGGCGGGAGAATCATCGAGTAGAGAAAAGTCTCAAAGGTCGATTGATGGTTTGAGACAATCACATGCGGTTTATCCTCTAAATAACGGAGGTTTTCAGCCCCTTCAATGCGGTATTTGATGCCAGCACTGATGCGAAGCCACCCGAGCACAATCCTGCACCAAATATCGATAATGCATTTATAGGGTTTTCCCCAAAAGGGCAGTGAAATAAGCAGGAGTAGGGGCGTCACAATGACGCTGATTACGATAAAGCCTAGGAGGCAGATTAACGAACGTAGCCAAATCATCATCGGGTCCTTTAAAGTCAATTAAGAAGAGCGAAGGAGCGCACTCACAAACGCCTCGAGCGACTCAAAACAGAGCGGTTGAGGCACATTATGTTTTGCAGAAAATTGAGGGAGTTTTTCCACCTCACGGGCCCCTTTTCCGGTGGTAACCAAGATCGGCGTTACCCCTGCGCGAATGCCCGCTTCCATATCGGCAATTTTATCGCCCACAAAGTAGACCGTTTCCGTCTTAGGATCGATCGCTTGCGCGGTTAAAATTTTATGAAGCATGCCGGGATTTGGTTTGCGGTCAGGGTGGTGATTATCGCCGGAGGTACAATATTCAAGTTGCACAATCTCGCCGCCCATCGGCGTAAGGAGACTCTGCATTTTTTCATGCATTGCGTTAAGATCATCAAGATCGTAGAGCCCAAGCGTGATGCCACGTTGATTGGTGGCAATGGCAACGGGAATTTGTTGATGGGTTAACTCGGCGATCGCCTCAAGACTTCCCGGGATCGGGAGCCATTCCGCTTTTGATTTAATATAGTGATCCGAATCGTGATTAATTACGCCATCACGATCGAGGATCACTAAACTAGGGCGCTCAAGAACCGTCATCTAGAGCTGTAACTCCGAGATATCGGCAACGGAGCGGAAGAGCTCATTGGTCGCTGAAAGCAGCGCTAAACGATTGGTGCGAAGCGCTTCATCATCAACCATCACCATGGTTTCCGCAAAGAAGGCTTCAAGGGGCTCGGCAAGGTTGGCAAGCGTGGTTAAAATCTCATGGTATTGATCATTTTCCACATAGGTTTTCACCGTGTCGTTGAGCGAATCGATGATCTCGTAAAGCACTTTCTCTTCTGCATTTTCAAGAAGAGTTGTATTGACAGGCGTATCGATTGATACCGCATTTTTATGGAGAATATTGTGAATGCGTTTATTTGATTCCACAAGGGCTTTCGCCGCAGGGAGTGCTTTAAATTCTTTCACTGCAAGGAGACGCTCATAGATATCGAGGGGATCGGTGAGTTTAAGCTCCGCGATTGACGCAAAGATATCACTCGAAACGCCAAGGTCGCTTGAGTAGGCGCGCATACGATCAAAGATATAGTTGAAAATCACGTCGATGCTTTTATTTGCTTCGATGGATTCGGGCATCAATTCTGCCGCTTTTTGAATAAGTTCTAATAGGTCTAAGTGGTGTTTTTCTTCCACCATCATTCGCAGCACCGCGAGCGCGTTACGACGTAAGCTGTATGGGTCGCGCGAACCGGTGGGAATCTCACCAATGGAGAAAATCCCGACGATGGTATCTAAACGCTCGGCAAGTCCAAGGGCGACCGCTTCATCCGATTCAGGTAATTTATCACCGGCAAAACGGGGCCAGTAGACTTGCTCTAAACTGCTCGCAACAAGCGCTGGCTCTCCTTGTACTTCGGCGTAATAGCGCGCCATCGTGCCTTGAAGCTCGGGGAATTCTTGCACCATGTTGGAAATGAGATCCGATTTATTGAGGCGAGCAGCGCGTTCAACGATTGTTTTATCGGCGCCAATTTTATCGGCAATAAAGAGCGCAAGCGTCTGCACACGGCGAATTTTATCCGCTTGAGTGCCAAGTTTTGTTTGGAAAACCACCGATTCAAGAGGTTTGAGATAGGCTTCAAGCGGGATCTTTTTATCCTCTTCCCAGAAGAATTCCGCATCGGCAAAGCGAGGTCGAATGACGCGCTCATTCCCATCGATCACCGCTTCCGGCGATTTACTTTCGATGTTGGTAATAAAGCAGAATTTATTTAAAAGTTTGCCTGCCTCATCGACAATGGGGAAGTAGCGTTGATGCTCTTCCATCGCGATAATAAGCGCTTCTTGCGGCACATTTAAAAAGTGCTCTTCAAATGATCCCACAAGGGCTACCGGCCATTCAACAAGCGCGGTGCCCTCATTTAAAAGGCCTTCGCTGACGATCGCTTTCCCAACGCCTTCCGTCACCTCAAGAATTTGTTTTGAGATAAGGGCTTTACGTGCCTCAAAATCGGGCATAACGTGCGCTTCATTAACCATAATCTCCGCATATTTTTCAGGCGAGGTGATGGTTATCGGCGCTTTGGTGTGGAAACGGTGGCCACGGGTTTGATTGCCCGCTTGAATGCCAAACAGCTCCATATCGATCACGTCGCTGCCATAAAGCACCACGAGCCAACGTACCGGACGCACAAATTCAAAATCATTATCGGCCCAGCGCATGCGTTTTGGAATGGGAAGCGCTTTAAGCGATTGCTCCACCATTTCAGGGAGCATTTCGGTTAAGGTTTTGCCTTTCACCGCTTGTGAGAAAGTATACCACGCGCCTTTATCAGTCTCTTGAATTGTAAGATCGTCAATTTCAGCGCCGCACGAACGGGCAAATCCCATTAGTGCAGGCGTTGGTTTCCCCTCTTTCATCGCCGCTGCCACTGCCGGCCCTCGACGTTCATTGGTGTAATCTTCTTGCTGCGCGGGAAGGTTATGAATCACAAGCGCTAAACGGCGCGGTGTTGCATACGCTTCAATCGCAGAAAAACTTAATTTTTTATCGGTGAGCGCCTTTTCCATTGCGCCTTTGAACGCATCAGATAGGGAATGTAACGCCTTAGGAGGTAGCTCCTCAGTACCAATTTCGATTAATAAAGTCTCTTTTCTCATTAAATTATCCATTGAACGTCGTAAAAGTTGAGTAATCTTATAATTTTACCGCATCTAAGGGATTCTCCCAAACTTATTATAATGGGGCAAAATAAGGGGGTAGTTTTAAGGCATTTGCACCGCTTTTTTTGCGAGCTGTTCACTCAGCGCCCAAGCGACATGCTCTTGGACGGCGGGATCGGGATAGTTCTCTTTTTCTCGAAGTGCATCGATGTTTTCCGCGCGATACTGATCGTTCCCTATGCCGATGGCGATATTGCGCAGCCAACGATTATATCCGAGCCTACGAATGGGGCTTCCTTCGGTTTTTTTAAGAAATTCCGCTTCCGTCCAATTAAAAAGCTCCAAAAGGGAGGAGGAATCGAGTTTATGGCGCGGGAGAAAATCCTCGATCACATGGCGGGTTGAAAAACGATTCCACGGGCAGACAATTTGGCAATCATCGCACCCAAAAATGCGGTTGCCCATCGGTTTGCGAAATTCCACGGGAATAGGGCCAAAAGATTCGATGGTAAGATAGGAGATGCATTTGCCGGCATCGATCTGAAAGGGCTCGACAATGGCATCGGTCGGACACGCTTTAAGGCAACGGGTACAGCCCCCGCAGTGATTGATAATCGGCTCGCTACTGATATCGATCGCGCGATCAATATAGATTTCGCCCAAGAAGAAATAAGAGCCCGCTTTCGGGTGAATAATCATTGTGTTTTTACCGAAAAAACCTAAGCCTGATTGATGGCTAAGGGCGCGTTCTAAACCGGCGCACTATCCACAAAGGCGCGAAATTGCAGATCAGGAATCGCCTCTTGCATCCATTTACCAAGATCGTTGAGCTGTTTTCTGAGAACCTTATGATAATCACGGCCAAGGGCGTACATCGACACATAGCCTTCAGAGGGCTCGGTGAGGCGCGTTTTTGCGGGAAAATCGGGATTAAAATAGTTGAGTTTAGCGGTAATAATGGAGACCGTGCCCTCCACTAAAAGCTCTGGGCGATAGCGTTTTTCGCCATGCTTGGTCATATAATCAAGATCGGCGTGGAAGTGTTTGGCCGTCCACGCTAAAAAGTGTTCGCTCGCCTCCGATAGATCGATGGAACTGCTGCTTAAGTCGCTAATGCCAAGGGATTCAGCTTTATCTCGGAGCGCCTTAAGAAAGATCGGATCGGCGAGCGTATCGGTCATCGCTCAGCGCGTTTCTCGTTGAGTTTTTCTAACACATACGGATCGACGAGCGCACTGACATCGCCGCCTAACATCGAAGCTTCACGAATCATCGTCGAGGAGACAAAGGAGTATTTATCGCTAGGGGTTAAAAAGACCGTTTCGATGCTGGAATTGAGGTGACGATTGAGGCTCGCCATCTGAAATTCATACTCAAAATCCGAGACCGCACGCAACCCGCGAACAAGCACAAATGAGCCGATCTCATCCATAAAGCGCGCAAGCAGATCGTTAAATCCCACCACTTCAATGTTGTCGTGATTTTTAAAGACCTCTTTGGCCATCGCAACGCGTTCTTCGTAAGAAAATAGCGGACGTTTAGAGGGGCCGGTAATTTTTGCCACCGCCACAATCAGACGTGGAAATATCTTGGAGGCACGATAGATAATATCGGAGTGACCATTGGTAATCGGGTCGAACGTACCGGGATAAACCGCCGTGACTTCTTTCATAATGAATCCTTTTCTCGTATCCTTTGGTTGTGTATAAATAAGAGCCTGCTCTTGTGTGATTGCGCCATCTTAACGGGCGCGTTATGTGGCATTTTGCTCTCAATCCTCTCGATTTTATCGTCGCTTACCGATTCACTGGGCGATAAAAAAGGCACCTTGATCGGGCGCCTCTTTATTATAACGATTTTTAATGGGCTTTTATACCACGGTGTTAACCGGCCACATCGAGAGCTCGTTTGCCATATCCCAGAACATATATTCATAATAGCTCGTTTTTACGACGATCTCTTCAAGCGCTTTTCGCTCTTCCGGCGAGCGTTTTTCACCAATTTCATCAATGAGTTGAATGCAAGTGTCGGCAAGGGCGGTAAATTCAGGCGATGAGTACGTTTTCACCCATTGACCGTAGAGCGGATGCTCCGTTGCGCCCTCCCAAGTGGCTAAATGTTTACCAATAAAGTTATAACTCCACGCGCAAGCAAGCACCGCCGCGATGGTATTTTCCACCCCACCGATCGACGCTTGGCTCAACATATAGCTGGTATACGAGGTCATCGTGGCAGACGGTTCGGTATTTTCAAGTTCCTCATGCGAAATGCCAAATTTTGATGCGTAATCGCGATGGAGATCCATCTCAAATTTCATCGTTCCGTGTAATAGTTCAGCAAAAAGCGTCATGGTACGGAGATCATTCGCTTTCGAGGCACCGATCGCAAAGAGGCGCGAATACTCGATCAGATAGATATAATCTTGCTTCATATAGTGCTTGAATTTTTCTTCATCAAGCGTCCCTTTACCGATGCCATCGACAAACGGATGGACAAGATAGCTCTCCCAGAGCGGTTTAACACGATTAAAAATCTGCTGACTTAAAGGTTCCATAGCAATTTCCTTATTTTTTATAATGGGGGAATTGAGCTCACGGGGCAAAAACGGCTCGCCATGAGCGATAATGCGCCATTAGTAGCACTTGGGCATCTCGTTGTCAATTTGGCGCTTTGGGCGAAATCATTATATGATTATGCTTTGCAAAAACGAATAAAACAGGGGGGGAGATGGTGAGTAAACGACGTAGCCGTAATGTTCTAGAAAAAAATCCTGAGATCTATGAAACCCATGGATTCTTGCACCACGAGATCGCGCGCCGACTGGTGGAGTATGTCAAACCAACAACCGAGCCCTCGCGCATTATTAATGATGGCGCGTTTGATCACTATTTAACGGGACTGTTACAAACCCGTTTTACCGGCAGTGAAGTGGCGGAAAATATCGATGAAACGACGCTTCCGGCAGATCTTATTGTGAGCAATCTCTATCTGCAAGATGTGTGGGAGTTTGAAGAAGCGATGCGTAATTATTATCGTCTTACCAATCCCGGCGGGCGCGTCATTATGACGATGATCGGCGTTGGGAGTTTTGGCGAGCTGATGCAGGAAAACGGCATTGCGATTAACGGTTTTCCCGACATTGAAGATGTGGGTGATTTTATGCACGGACTTGGCTTTAAAGATTCGGTGCTCTTCATTGAAAAAATCAATCTCACCTATGAAAAACTTGAAACACTGCTCAACGATCTGCGCGTTGTGGGCGGTCGTCCGTTTGATCCGGATAAGGGTCTGCGCACGCCAAATTGGTTAAAAACGTGGAAAGAGAATGTGGCCAAAGAGTGCTTTGATGG
>JAAZCI010000018.1 GCA_012513365.1 Lysobacteraceae bacterium | reverse complement strand
TTGTTGCCCCGTGGGATCGCAAAGATCATCCGTTTATCATATTCGGTATCAAAATAGATCGATTGCTCAAGCGGGAAACGCGCTTTATCAAAGACAATGTGCACCCCTTTAGTTAAAAGTAGGCGCTCGTTTTGCTGATCCTTTGCTGAGTCGTTTTTAGGATTAATAATGCGTTCTAAATTTTCAACCCAAGGACCGGTGGCATTGACCACCACCCGTGCATCGATAAGATAGGTATTATTGGTTGCCTTATCGGTAATCACCGCGCCTTCCACCATGCCGGAATCATCATAGTTAAAGGCTTTCACTTCGGCGTAGTTAATCACATCCGCCCCAAGCTCATGAGCTTTTTTAATCACCTCAATGGTTAGACGCGCATCATCGGTGCGATATTCCACATAATATCCGCCCCCTTTAAGCCCCTCTTTTTTAAGATTAGGGACTTTCGCTAAGACATCGCCCGCCTTTAGCATTGCGCGGCGTTCATCCTCTTTCACCCCCGCCAGATAATCATAAAAACGTAGGCCAAGGGATGTCGTAAATCGCCCGAGTCCCCCGCCTTTATGAATGGGCAATAACATCGGTTCACGATGAGTGACATGTGGGCCATTTTGATGGACGATGGAGCGCTCTTTCCCGGTATCGGCGACCACTTTAAATTGGAAGTTTTTAAGATAGCGCAATCCCCCGTGAACGAGCTTGGTTGATCGGCTACTTGTCCCCTCGGCAAAGTCACTTTTGTCAACGAGCGCAACGCTCATTCCGCGACTGGCTGCATCGAGTGCAATCCCCGCACCGGTAATCCCTCCACCGATCACAAGCAGATCATAGGTTTTCTCTTTAAATTGTAAAAAGGTGTGACGTCGATTGAGTGAAGATAAGCTCATAAACAGGTTCCTTTCGAGTAAATACTAGAGAATTACACGTTCATATTTCTTAATAAGAGTATGTTATCACATCTCTTATAACGGAAAAATAATGAAATTTATGGTTCAATTATGATTCAATATAGAAGACTTGGCCGTATATATTAAGAAGATACCCATCTATAACAACAATAACAACGTAAAACGAGAGGTAATGTCAATGAATCTACACGAATATCAAGCCAAAGCCCTGCTTAGGCAATATGGATTTCCCCTGCCCAATGAGATCCTAGCCACAACGATTGAGGAGGTGGTGGAAGCGTACACGCAATTATCGAGCCAATTAGGCACGCATACGGCGGTTGTTAAAGCACAAATTCATGCAGGAGGACGTGGAAAAGCCGGCGGTGTCCGTGTGGTGGAGAGCTTAGGAGAAGCGCGGGAATATGCCTCTTCGCTCCTTGGGAAATCGCTCGTAACCCCGCAAACCGATGAAAAAGGCCAGCCCATTCATGCGCTTTTAATCTCTGAAAATCTCTATCCGGTTGAAAAGGAGTTCTATCTAGGGGCAACGCTTGACCGGGAAAATGAGTGCATCACCTTTATGGTCTCCACTGAAGGCGGTATGGAGATTGAAGAGGTTGCCAAAACCATGCCCGATAAGATCTTTAAAGTAGCGCTCTCTCCTCTCGTTGGAATGCGCGTTAGCCATGCGCGGAATATGGGGTATCACTTAGGACTCAATGAATCGCAACTTAACGCGTTTATTAAAATGGTGCAAGGCGCGTATAAGGCCTTTATAGAGCATGATCTTGCGCTGCTAGAGATTAACCCACTTTCGGTATTGAGAGATGGCCGACTGATGACGATCGATGCAAAAATTGCCATTGATGATAATGCACGCTTTAGACAGCCTCATCACGTTGCCGAGCAAGATCGTTCGCAGGAAAATCGCTATGAGCTGATGGCGGCGGAATATAATCTTAGCTACGTATCCCTCGGGGGAAATATTGGGTGCATGGTCAATGGCGCGGGGCTTGCTATGGCGACCATGGATATTATTCAATTTTATGGTGCAACACCGGCCAATTTTTTAGATGTGGGCGGTGGCGCGACTGAAAAGGCGGTTTTAGCGGCCTTTAAACTGATTTTGTCTGACCCGAAGGTAGAGGCGATTTTAGTCAATATCTTTGGTGGTATTGTGCGTTGCGATATGATTGCCGAGGCCATTATTAACGCGATGGAGGAGGGGTATATCACTCGCCCCATCGTAGTGCGCCTTGCGGGAAATCACGCCGAAGATGGGCTTGCGCTGATCGATAGAGCCAATCTTCCCATAATAGTGGCCGAGGATCTTGCTGATGCCGCTCAAAAAGTGATCGAGGCCACCGGAAATACTCCGATGGATAACAGAACAACAGGAGGTCAAAATGGCGATCTTAGTTAATCAAGAGACAAAAGTCTTAGTGCAAGGTTTTACCGGACAAACGGGTACCTATCACGCAAAAGAGTGCATGGCGTATGGCACCCATATTGTGGGCGGTGTGACCCCTGGGAAAGGGGGCGAAATCCATCTTGGAAAGCCGGTATTTAATACGATGCGCGAGGCGGTTTTAGCCACATCTGCCGATACCAGTGTCATCTTTGTGCCCGCGCCTTTTGTGCTCGACTCCATTATTGAAGCGGTCGATGCCGGCATTACACTGATTATCGTAATCACCGAACATGTCCCCATTCACGATATGATTATTGCGAAAAAGTATATCCAATCGGTGCCCGATGTCCGTTTAATTGGTCCTAATTGCCCGGGAATTATTGTGCCTGATGCCTGTAAAATTGGGATTATGCCAGGGCATATTCATAAAAAAGGACGGATCGGCGTAATATCACGTTCGGGTACTTTAACCTACGAAGCTGTCACACAGACTACCGCATTAGGCCGTGGACAATCTACTTGCATTGGCATCGGTGGCGACCCGATTATTGGATTGAATCAGATGGAGATCCTCGCTTTATTTGAGGAAGATCCTGAGACAGATGCCATTATTATGATTGGCGAGATTGGTGGCACCGCTGAAGAGCGAGCGGCTGAATTTATCCAATCGAATATTCGTAAACCCGTGATCGCTTATATCGCCGGGGTTACCTCGCCCCCTGGAAAACGAATGGGCCATGCCGGCGCGATTATTGCCGGAGGGAAAGGCACGGCCGAGGATAAATTTAGAGCGTTTGAACGCGCCGGAATTACCTATACACGCTCACCGGCCGAAATCGGGCGAACCACCTACGCCGTATTAAAGCAACACAACTTACTTTAGGCGCAACTTAGGGCTTAAACTGCATGGTGGCATTTACCGCTACCTTCCAACCATGGTAGAGTTTTTCCCGCGTGATCGGCTCCATCTGCGGGGTAAACTCACGGTCAAGGGCCCAATATTTTGCAATGGTTTCTTTTGAGGGCCAAAACCCAACGGCAAGCCCGGCAAGATAAGCAGCGCCAAGAGCCGTGGTTTCTGAGATTGACGGCCGTTCTACCGGAACACCAAGTAGATCTGCTTGAAATTGCATTAAAAAGTTATTTTGAACTGCCCCGCCATCAACCCGAAGCGTCTTAAGTGATACGCCGGAATCTTCCTCCATCGCTTCCAAGACATCGCGTGTTTGATAGGCAAGGGATTCAAGCGTTGCCCGAATAAAATGTTCTTTTTCAGTCCCGCGGGTTAATCCAAAAATCGCCCCTTTCGCCTCAGAATCCCAATAAGGCGTGCCAAGCCCGACAAATGCCGGCACCACATAGACACCTTCGCTACTCGTAATCCGAGTCGCATATTGCTCCGATTGAGGCGCCGATTGAATCATTCGTAACCCATCGCGGAGCCACTGAATCGCCGAACCTGCTACAAAGATCGAACCTTCTAGCGCATAATTTACTTTCCCATCGAGTCCCCAAGCAATCGTCGTTAATAATCCATGTTTCGAATGCACCGCCTTTTCGCCGGTATTCATCAACATAAAGCATCCCGTGCCGTAGGTGCTTTTCGCGTGGCCCGCCTCAAAGCAGGTTTGCCCAAAGAGCGCTGCTTGCTGATCGCCAATGGCGCTTGCAATGGGAATTTGTTGCCCGAAAAAGTGATCCTCTTCGGTGGTTGCATAGATGTGTGATGAGGGATTAACCTCAGGGAGCATCGCGTGTGGAATCGCCAAAATATCGAGAAGTTCTTGGTCCCATTTAAGGGTATGAATATTATATAGCAGCGTTCTTGAAGCGTTGGAATAATCGGTGACATGGGCTTTCCCACCGGAGAGTTTCCAGATCAGCCAGCTATCGATCGTGCCAAATAAGAGCTCGCCTTTTTCCGCACGCTGACGCGCCCCATCGACATGATCTAAGATCCATTTAACTTTGGTGCCAGCAAAATAAGGGTCGAGTAATAATCCAGTCTTTTCGCGAAAAAGTGGCTCATACCCCACCTCTTTAAGCTGATGACAAATGGCATCACTTTGGCGCGATTGCCACACAATGGCAGGGTGAATCGGTAGGCCGGTTGCCCTGTCCCACACCACAGTGGTTTCACGCTGATTGGTAATGCCGATCGCAGCTATAGATTCTGCGTGGATATTGGATTCGGTGAGTACCATCGCCATCACTGATAATACCGTCCCCCAAATCTCATTGGCATCATGCTCCCCCCAGCCCGATTGACGAAACGATTGGGAAAATTCCTTTTGCGACATCCCCACAATTCGCCCCGCATGATCGAAAATCATCGCCCGCGTACTCGTCGTCCCTTGGTCGATCGCCATAATGTATTGATCTCTGTTTGGATTATTATCGTGACTCATCGCTCTGCCTCAATCGTTCAAATATTACAATAAAAATACCATAATTCACGCGGGAATGGGTTACACTCAACTCCTAAGATCATCTCGATCTAATGAATTACAAAACAGACATAAGGAGTATTCATATTTATGGCGACTCATCTCTATATTGTGACAGGCGCATCGCGAGGAATTGGTAAGGCGCTCGCAACAAAACTTGATAAAGACCCTGAGAGCATTGTGCTCCGTATCGCGCGTAATAATCCCGAAGCCCTTGAGTACTTTTTAACCCTCGATCTTACCGATATTGATACCATTCCGGAGGTTATTAATTGGATTGATGAAAATCGGCAAGGCGCGGCAAGCATCACGCTTATTAATAATGCCGGTATGGTGGAACCGATTGGATTAATCGGGAGCGTCAATGCCCATTCGATTCAAAATGCGGTGGCGCTCAATATTACCGCTCCGATCGCGTTAACCAATGCATTTATCGAGGCCTTAGAGGATTTTCCCGGGGAAAAATATGTGCTGAATATCTCATCGGGCGCGGGACGAAAAGCTTATCTCGGTTGGGGCGTTTATTGCATGACCAAAGCGGCGCTCGATCACTTCACTCGCGTGGTCTTTGAAGAGCAGAAATCGGTTAAAAATCCGGTCTATATCGCCTCTATTGCCCCGGGCGTGATTGATACGGATATGCAATCGGTCATTCGGAGCGGTTCCATTGAAACCTTCCCGCTTGTAGAGCGTTTTATCTCCCTTAAAGAGGAGGAGCTCTTAAGCTCCCCGGAAGAGACGGCGCAAAAACTGATCCGTTTTCGCCATAGCGATGCGATGAAAACAACGCCGATCGCCGATGTGAGAGATTACGATTAGCGGAATGATCCGTGCTG
>JAAZCI010000183.1 GCA_012513365.1 Lysobacteraceae bacterium | reverse complement strand
TCTTATCGCTCGGCATTCAAGCCGAATTGATCGAGATTACCGGAAGCGCCGATAGTTACTACAGCTACGATAAAACGTCAGAAGATGCCGGACGCTGTCAAACGATGGTCAATGGTGAAATTCTCTGCTTGCTCGATCCTTTTGCACAAGCGAGAGGCGGGGATTTTGTCGGACGCTTATATATGAAACGTCGTCCCCATCATTAATGTGTTCATTGAGTTTTAATTAGAGCCTTTTAACCTAAACTTGAATTAACCTTGCACCCAAAACACCTTAAACGACGTATATCACCTTCTGTAAGTGCGCCAGTTTAAGGTGTTTTTTTATGGCTCAACGTAGATAACATCCCGAAATATGACAAAGTTGTCATACTGTCACATTCCCGTCATAATCGATTTCTACAATACCTTAAGAATAAATTAAATCGATTCATTTTGTTGCAAGGATAGATTCCAACACATGAGTAACTCGAAAATTTCGATCCGAAATCTCAATTTTTATTACGGTGAATATCAGGCGCTCCATAACATTTCGCTTGATATCCCCGCCAATGAAGTGACCGCGTTTATCGGCCCCTCAGGGTGCGGTAAATCGACGCTATTGCGCACGCTCAATAAGATGTATGCACTCTATCCTGAGCAGCGCGCCGAGGGTGAAATCTTAATTGGCGATGAAAATATCTTAACGAGCAAAGAGGATGTCGCGCTCCTTCGGGCTAAAGTGGGCATGGTGTTTCAAAAGCCGACCCCCTTCCCGATGTCGATCTACGATAATATCGCTTTTGGCATTAAACTCTTTGAAAAGCTCCCGAGAATTGAGCTTGAAGAGCGGATTGAATGGGCGCTTTCGAAAGCGGCGCTCTGGGATGAAACGAAAGATAAGCTCCATGAAAGTGGCTACAATCTCTCTGGTGGGCAGCAGCAACGTCTCTCCATTGCTCGTGCGATTGCGATTAAACCTGAGATTTTATTGATGGACGAACCCTGCTCCGCCCTTGACCCGATTTCAACGGGGCGAATCGAGGAACTGATTAACGAACTCAAAGCCGATTACACCATCGTGATGGTGACGCACAACATGCAACAAGCGGCGCGTACCTCCGATAAAACGGCATTTATGTACCTTGGCGAGCTGATCGAATATAACGACACCGACACCATGTTCACCACCCCAACACACAAGCAGACGGAAGATTATATCACCGGGCGTTATGGTTAATTAAAAGGAATTATATTGATGAAACCTGTCAAACTGAATAATCATATCTCAGCGCAATTTAATGCTGAACTTGAAGATTCGATGAATCAAGTGCTCACCATGGGCGGACTGACGGAAAAGCAGCTTGAAAGAGCCGTCCAAGCGATGATGACCAACGATGAAACGCTCGCAAAATCGGTGATTGAAGGGGATAAAGTGATCAACCAGATGGAGGTTGATATTAATGAGCAGTGCATCACTATTATCGCCAAACGCCAGCCAACCGCGAGCGACCTGCGTCTTTTAATTGTGATTATCAAAACCATTACTGAACTTGAGCGAATTGCCGATGCCGCGCGCAACATTGCCCGCATGGCCTTTAACCCGCTTCCAGAACACTTAAAACCGGTGCTTGCGAGCTTAGAATCGCTCTCAAAACGCAGTCTTACCTTTTTCCACGATGTGCTCGATGCCTTTGCGCGCATGGATCTTGAAACGGTGCTCAACATCTATCCCGATGACGATAAAATCGACGATGAGTACGACAATATTGTCAGACAACTGATGACCTATATGATGGAAGATAGCCGTACCATTCCACCGGTGTTAACCGCGATGCGCTGTGCCCGTTCGCTTGAACGCATTGGCGATCGTAGCCAAAATATTTGTGAATTTATCATCTATTTTGTTAAAGGCGTCGATATTCGCGTGCAAAAAGATGAAAAGCTTCAAGTCTTGCTGAAAAACAAAGATCATAAAGCACTCTAAGCCCGATAACGATCAATCCGAGAGCCTGTTTCGACTGGCAGGCTTATAATGAAAAAAATGCTGTCCCTCACGTTTTACAAAACTCCGTGATTGGCAGCATTTTCTTTTCTTTGTAATTTTTTTAACAGATCAAAACTCTTCTAAATCAAACTTGTTAGGCTAAATCTCAAGCTCCGTTGCGGTAAAGAGCACTTTTGGGCTAATAATCTGCGCTTGCTCACGAATCATCGAAAGATCGCGCTGCCCATCATCGCTATCATTCACAAAGGCGTAGAGCGTTGAGGTGGTATAAGAGAGCGCATATTCCGGCGTTTTCCCTTGTAAAATATGCCCAAGATAGAGCGCCGAAAAGGTGTCCCCCATCCCGCTTGGCATGGGGAAACGTTCAAGGCGCGGGGTTTCTACTCGTAATTTTTGCCCATCACGAGAGAAAAGCAGCGTCACAAAGGCATCGCTTTCCGTGCTATTAAAGCTTGTAATCACAATGGTTGAGAGCGTTTCATGGGTGTTAAAAAGGGCTTTTGAGGCCTGATACGCTTCTGCAATCGTGGTGACTTTTTGATTGCACACAAGCTCAAATTCAAAATGATTGGGAGTAATAATATTGGCAATCGAGAGCATTGAATCTCGCATTAAGGGCGGAATCGATTCATGGACAAACAGCCCGCAATCATCTTCCTTATCGCCCATCACAGGATCGCACAGATAGAGTAATTCCGGGTTTTTCGCGCGGATTTTCGCCACAATTTCGGCGACCACATCGCCGGTTTCAGTGCTGCCTAAATACCCGGTTAAAACCGCATCGATACGCTCTAAAATATGGTTTTGCTCAAGGCCGGAAACCACCGAACGCAGATGCTCGGCACTAAAGATATCACCGGTAAAAAGCTCATAGCCCGTATGATTGGAAAATTGCACCGTATGGAGCGGCATCGCCTCAATGCCTAAGCGTTGCAGGGAAAAAACTGCCGCAGAATTACCGACATAACCGTAAGTAACGTGCGACTGAATGGTAAGCACCCGTTTTAATGAATTGCGATTTCCCATAGATTAAATCGTCATACCACGGCGCGCCATAGGGCTTGTTAGATAGGCAGGCTCTTGGTAATGATTAAAATATTCACGGGTATCGGCGCGGTCTTGCTCAAGCTGGGCAATGAGGCCATCAATCCCATCAAATTTAATCTCATCACGAAGATAGGAATACCACTGCACATCCACCTGTTCGCCATAAATATCTTGATCAAAATCGAGAATATTGACCTCAATGGTGAGATCGCGGTCTTGCTCAAAACTGATGTTATAACCGATCTGCGCCATGCCTAAAAACCACTTATCGGCGACGCGAATTTTAACGGCGTAAACCCCTTTACGTGGCAAGCGTGACATGTAAGAGACTTTAATATTCGCCGTAGGAAACCCAAGCAGACGCCCGCGTTTATCGCCATGGACCACAATGCCCGAAAGCTCGTAGACATAACCCAAATAACGCGCCGCATTTTCCATATCGCCCAGCGCCATAAATTGACGAATTTCCGTAGAACCGATTTTAAGCTCACTCTCCATCTGCTTTTCAACGGCGATAATCTCAAAGCGATCTTGACAATATTCAGGGAGCGCCGCCATCGTCGCTAAATCTTTCGGACCATAGGTATAATCAAAGCCCGCGACCACCACCTCAGCGTTAAGCCCCACCATATATTGATCAACAAAGGCTTGCGGTTTGAGGCTTGCAAAGTGGGAGGTAAATTCGACGACGTAAAGATAATCCACGCCAAGCGCTTCCATATGCTCAATTTTCTGCTCGAGCGTGGTTAAATAGCGCATTTCGTGAGGATTAATTTTTTGAAAAACGATCGAAGGATGGTGATTAAAAGTCATCGCCGCGAGTTTTAGACCGCGTTTATTCGCCTCTTCCCGCCCGCGATTGATCACCTTTTGATGGGCCCGATGCACGCCGTCAAAAAAGCCAAGCGCAAGCACAACATGATCGCTCGGAATCTCGTCCGGCGCATAGGGGTGATGAATCTCTATAATTTCCATCGAGCTAATCCTTTTCGTTCTATACCTCTTTTATCGAATGAGTATCTTATCATTTAGCTCGATATTCAACAATAAAAAGCCCCGCTTTCACTCAAGGTTACGCGCTGTGGGATCGGTTTAAGGATTGCGCCATTTCCGCGTTCGTTTCACTGTGAGATTCACTTAAAATCACGCGATTTCGATCCGCCATCTCTTGCATAATCGGCGCCATAATCGCTAACGATTCTATCGGGTAAAGCATCTGCTCAACCCAGCTCAATCGATCATACTCGCGAAGTTCATCTCCCTTCTTACTCATTGTTACCTTCTTCTGTTATTTGATCTAATTTAAATTTGAATTTAAACTAAGGCGACCTATTTTAAGCAAAATCGATCCGCTGTCAAGCAGGAAAGATAAAAGCTGATAAAATACAGGCACTCATATCATCACACTTGGAGAGACGATCATGGTTGAATGCACCGCGCCCGCTACGCGCGCTGATGGCGATGCCACAAAAGAACATATCTTAGATGTGGCGAGCTTAATTTTTGCCGAAAAAGGCTTTGATCGCACCACCAGTAAAGAAATTTGCGAAGCTGCCGGCGTTAATACTGCCTCCATTAATTACCATTTTGGCGGAAAATCAGGGCTCTATAAAGCGCTTCTCTATCGCTCCCATGAGCTTTTGATCGAAACGAAAGTCTTAATCAAGATCGATGAAAGTGCCATGAGCCCTTTTGAAAAACTCTCCGCCATTATTGAAAGTTTTGTCGAACGTGCGCTCTGTAACCCGCGTTTTTTTAGAATTTTTATACGGGAATCGATTCTCCCCTCGCCTGAATTTAACGAGGTAATGCACGATGTGATGGCCAATCGTGTGAGTCCTAAAATTGAGATTACCCGCCGCATTGTCGCCGATTATAGCGGGCTTCCCGAGGATCATCGCAGTATCGATCGGATCATTTTTAATCTCAGTGCGCCCAATATTATGTATCTAATTATGGATCATTCGGTCGCCGGCGAAATCTATCCGACCCTTTATAATGCACGCGCCGAGCAGAAAGAGATTATCCGTCATATGAAGCTCACCACCTTTGGGGCAATTGATGCGATTTTACGAGATTTAAACCGACCACTGCCGAAATGGTCATTAACGGCAAATTAACGCCCGCAAAACGCCAAAATCTGATACAGTGCAAGCCTTTAAGCGCGCCTAGAATGCGCCTTCACCGTATGGCCACAGCGACGATTATCGGCCATGGAATTGTAGGAGTTATGGATGAATCATCACACACCAAAAACCGCCTTTTACACCGATGAGCGCACCTTTTGGCACTCAGCCGGTCAATATATTTTAGAATTTCCCGTGGGAGGCTGGGTTGAGCCGCCTGCAGGTTCGGCCCATGCAGAATCCCCGGAGAGTAAACGCCGTCTGCGCAATCTTCTAGATCGCTCCGGATTACTGCGTCAATTAGCGGTCCATTCGGCGCGCCCCATCACTTTTGAGGAGGCGGCACTTGTCCACGATACCGATTATTTAACCCACCTTAAAGCGGTAAGTGATCGTGGCGGTGGCACACTCGATGCGCCGTATGATGTCGATACGCCGGTCGGAGTGCAAACGTACGATATCGCGCTCGTTTCCGCGGGGTTAGCCAAACGCGCGGTGGAAGATGTCTATCTTGGGCGCTATCAAAATGCCTATTCACTCTCCCGTCCGCCTGGGCATCACGCTACGAAAAACCAAGCGATGGGATTTTGCTATCTTAATAACATTGCGATCGCCATTGAGTATGTGAAAAAGCATCACGGTTTATCCCGCGTAGCCATTATCGATTGGGATGTTCACCATGGAAACGGTCAGCAAGACATTTTCTACGATCGAGATGATGTGCTCACCATTTCGCTCCATCAGGAAAATAATTTCCCCAATGATGCACTGCTTCCGAACTCTGAAGCGATGAGCTCGATTGATGCCCGCGGTGAGGGGAACGGCCTTGGCTATAACATCAATCTCTCACTCCTTCCGGGAAGTGGCCATGAGATCTATCTCCATGCATTAAAAACCATCGCCCTTCCCGCGATTGAAGCCTTTAATCCTGAAATGATTATTATCGCCTCCGGCTTTGATGCGAACACGTTAGATCCGCTCGGGCGCATGATGCTCCACTCAGATAGCTATCGCGCGATGACGGCACTTGTCAAAGAGACGGCGGAAAAAGTCTGCGGCGGAAAACTCGTCATGACCCACGAAGGCGGTTACTCTGAAAGCTACGTTCCCTTTTGCGGACTCGCAGCAATTGAAGCACTCTCTGGCATTAACACTGAAGTGGAAACCCCCGATCTTGATTTTGCCCTCGCTCAGCAACCGGGCGATACCTTTAATCAATTTCATAAAGCGATCATCAATCGTTGGATTCCCCATTTTTTAAAGTAACTAGCAAGATATAACCGACCATAAAAAAGCCCCTTAGAGGGGCTTTCTATTTATATGTAAATTTATATATAAATATTCGTTTTTAGGTATTAAACAACCGTTTAATTAAAGCGTTGTCACCTTATTAAGGAGCTTAAACGGCACGCGTTTCATATTGATAATAAGCACCGTTCCCACGATCACAAGGCCAATAATGTCGGTCATTGTTTCAGGGACAATCAGCATTAATGCACCGCCCGCTAAAATAATGCGTCCAATGCCACTTAATCCTGCTTTAAAGTACCCTTCTACCGCTGCACTCAGTGCGATAATTCCGATAATTGAGGTCACCGTAATGCTGAGCATATCGAGAAGCGGTGGCGCAGGGAATTCCGTGGCGTTCATCGGTAAACCGGTCACATCGATAAAGAGCATCGCCGGATTATAGACAAACATAAAGGGAACGATAAACCCTGCCATCGACAGTTTAAGTGACTGCCAACCGGTACGCATTGGATGTCCACCTGCAATGCCTGCCCCTGCAAAAGACGCAAGTGCCACAGGAGGCGTGATATTAGCAAACAGCCCAAAATAGAATACAAAGAGATGCGCCACTAAGGTTGGAATACCGATATTTGCGAGCGCGGGCGCTGCAATCGTTGCGGTAATGATATACGCCGGAATTGATGGAAGACCCATCCCTAAAATCATCGACGCAATCATGGTTAAAAAGAGTGTTAAGAAGAGCATGCCCTCGCCCGTTCCGGTAATCGATCCGATCAATTCGGTTGCGGCTGAGGTTAAGCTAAGCGACCCGATCACCACCCCAATCACCGCACACGCCGCCATCACCGAGAGTGATTGACGCGCCCCATCTTCAAGGGCATCAAAGATATCTTTAAAGGTCATTCGCGTTGATTTACGGAATTGGCTCACCACAATGGCGATCCCGATGGTATAAAACGCCGCGTAACTAATAGGGAGATTATTGGCTAAGAAATAGACCAGCGCAAAGATTGGAATCATCAAGTGACCACGCTCTTTTAGCACCTCTTTCACTCGAGGAAGATCCGCTTTGGGAATCCCTTTAAGATTATCTTTTCCAGCACGGAAATGCACTTGCGCAATCACGCCTAAATAGTATAAAAGCGCAGGGAAAAGTGCCGCTAAAGCAATCGTTCCATAGGAAATCCCCGTCGTTTCCGCCATGATAAAGGCACTTGCTCCCATGATCGGTGGCAAAATTTGGCCACCCACCGAAGCACTGGCTTCCACAGCGCCGGCAAAGTTGGGACTATAGCCCACGCGCTTCATCATCGGAATGGTGAAAACACCCGTTCCCACAACGTTTCCAACCGCTGATCCATTAATGCTTCCCATAAATCCACTTGCCACAACCGCCACTTTTGCAGGACCGCCCTGTTTATGGCCAGCAAGCGCAAGCGCTAAATCGTTAAAGAGTTGCCCCATGCCCGATTTATTTAAAAACGCGCCAAAGAGAATAAAGAGGAAGATAAACGAGACCGATGCCCCAACCGCTGACGAGTAGAGCCCTTCGGTTGTGATAAACATATGGCCGAAAATATCGTTCAGATCAAACGGACGCGTCGCAAGGACTCGTGGCATAAAGTTAAGGTGACTGATAAATGGAAAGATCAGAAAAATTGCCGCAAGCGTCGGTAAAATAAGACCCATCACTCGGCGCGCCGCTTCCATCACGAGCGCAATGGTAATAATCGACATCACAATATCGGCATTATTCGCGATCCCGCCGCGTACCGTTGCAAGTGCATTATATTCTTTAAATAGATACCCAAGCGACACAAATGAGAGCGCGACTAACGCCCAATCATACCAAGCCACGGCATCACGGCGCTGCTTTTTATGGGTGGGATAAATTAGGAAAACAAGGGCAATCCCCACCGCAACGTGCGTTGCGCGATACAAAAGCTCCGGCATCGGCTTATAGGTCGTGTAGAGATGAAATAATGAATAAAAGACGGCAAACAGCGTAATAAAATGGCGTAAATAGGCATTTTGCGGCTGTCTTACCACCGATTCTCGATCGAATTTTTCTAAAATTTTATCCGCATCAAGCGTCGATTCATCGTGCTGTTTAGTCTGAGTGTGACTCATAACAATTCCTCTTTAAAAATCGTTGCCAGCCATTCAAAGTGGTTGCGCGAAGGGTAATTAGCGTGAAAGGTTCGATCTCTTTGTAGAGCTGCCAGCGCGTTCCATCCGCAAACAGAAGGCTTGATTTAACGGCGCGATCGGCCACCCAATTAATTTCAGGCACGCGTTGATCGAGCCGATAGGTAATCATGCCATCGGTACTTTGAATCACTGTTCCGTAATGTGGGACCCCTGCGCCAAAATTTTTGAACTTCGTTTCCGTTAGGATGAAGTGATCATCGTGGCGCGTGTAATATTCAATCCATGGAGTCCCATCGACGGAATGAATCCAATAAAGGGCAAAATCAGGCGATGCAATGATGCACGATTTCCCGCCATATTCAGCGAGTGTCACCTGTTTTGGAAAGAAATGTTGGCTAAAAAAGGTAAGACCCATCAAGCCAATCAAGCTAACAAGGGCAGCGCTGAGCGCCACCCCGAGAGTTAAGGAAAGTTTCCTTCCTTTATTTTGCAGCCTGCTCATCGTAGTACTTCTTCGCGCCCGGATGGAGCGGTGCGACTAAGCCTTTTTGTGCATTCTCAAATGAGATCGCTTTGGCCGCTTGGTGCGCGTTCGCTAACGGTTCTAAATTCTCAAAGAAAGTTTTGGTGAGCTTATAAACATCCGCCTCGCTTAGATCCGAACGAACCACAAGTGCGTTCACAATCGCTGCCGTTGGAATATCTTCTGGGTTACCGTAGGTGCCTTTTGGAATGGTCGCCGAGATAAAATAGAACTGATCTTTCGCGATCTCGTCCACTTTATCGGTGCTGATTTCAACTAATTGAAGATCATAACCTTGTTGCAATTCCATGATCGATGCATTCGGCATCCCGCTTGTTAAGATCGCCGCATCAATTTTACCGCCGCGAAGCGCATCAACTGCTTCCGCAAAGCCTAGGTAATCGACTTTCATATCGTCATAGGTGATGCCGTGGCCTTTTAACAGTGCGCGCGCATTCATCTCAGTCCCTGAGTTTAAGTCACCAACTGCAACGCGTTTTCCGCGAAGGTCCGCCATTGTCTTAATGCCCGATGATTTTGAAGTAACGATCTGAACGTAATTTGAATAGAGCGCTGCCATCTGCTCAACGTTTTCAATCTTATTGGGGAATGGTCCGGTACCTTCCATCGCTTGGCTCAGAGCATCACTCATCACAAGTGCCATCTCAGCTTTACCCTGATGGACTAAGTTGATGTTTTGGATCGATGCGCCGGTGGTTTGCGATTTGGAGTTCGCGCCATAGGTTTTTGAATAGATCTGGCTTAAAGTGGTGCCGATAATATTATAGGGGCCTGATGATCCGCCCGTTGCAATGGTGACAAAGCGCGTTTCAAGTTTATCGTCTGCCACAGGGCCTGCGCTTGCGCTTGTTTGGTCATCCTGTGAACACGCAGCCAATACGCCTGCCATTACCAATGACATAAGCCCGCGTTTAATTAAAGATACGTTCATAACATCCTCCCACGTTAATTGTTCTTATAATTTTGTCTAAATCGGTT
>JAAZCI010000182.1 GCA_012513365.1 Lysobacteraceae bacterium | reverse complement strand
TTTTTAAATATCGATTGTACGGCTCATTGAGCACGCGTCTTACTGCATAAATGGATTGGCAAGACGTTTAACTTTACTGCGTGATTTGAAATCTTCAAAGATTGCATTGAGCTCATAATTGGCTTGATCGTTTTGCAACAACCCGCGCTTTTCTTGACGCTCAATCGCTGAATAATCATCGATGCTACCGGCCTTAAAGGCTTTCACATTCACAAGCGCTATGCCTTCTGCCCCATCATGAAGCATCATATAGGGCGCAACCGGTTGCTCATAATAACTTGCCATTAACGCCTCAAATGCAATGGAATTAAGCGCGCTTGGATCCATATAACGTGCCACCAAATCATTGAGTGCAAAGAAGTCATAACCCTGCTCTTTCGCGTACGTTTCAAGATTAACCGCGCCGCTTTCGGCCTTATCTTTTAATTGATCGAGCTCGATCGCCATCGCCATACGTAACTTATTGCGTTTAATCACTTCAGTCAGAAGCGGTTTTGCTTCATCAAGCGTCATCGCGTGGTTTGCGTCAAATTCGATCACTTTGACTAACGCCCCTTCATTTTCACCGGGCGCAAAAGGTGCACTCACCACAGGAGTATTGGCTAAATCAAGGTAGGCAACCGATGAATAAAACTCATCATTTTCAAGCACGCCCTCTTTTTGATCGAGTGAAAGCCAATCGGTGGTAATTACCTCTGCGCCAAGTTCATTTGCGATCGACTCAAGATCATCACGATAGATTTCTGCAAGCTTTTCAAATTTCTCTTGTGCCGCATAATAAAGGTCAGCAACCAGGGGTTCAGCGAGCTGATTGCGAACCATTGATGTTACATCAATGCCGCTACCCATTACATTTTTAACGCCCGTTAGTGAGAGCATATAAACGCCGGTGTCCGTTGCAAACGGTTTTGAGAGAGGGGCATTCAAATCAAGGTCAAATAGAACCGCGTCAAATGCCGCATCACCAATCGCGCCAAGCTTAATGGTCTCTTTTGCAACGAGATGACCGTTCACCGCTTTCACCGCGTCCGATTCCGCTGCCTTTTCAAAACTTAATTCTCCTGATGCGATCTCATCATACACACTATTAAGTGCACTAAGCGCCGCTTCTTTTTCAGCGTCACTCGTTGCTGCAATTTCAATGCGATCAAAGGTACGGGTTTCGAGCTGAGCAATGCCTTGTTTAATCGCCTCATCACTAATCTCTACCTGATCAAGATAATCATCGGCTTTGATATGGATGTATGCAAGTTTCACACGGTTATCGGTAATTAGCTCAGATTTTTTAAGCTCATAAAGTTGCTCAATCTCTTCAAGCGTAACAGGATTACGCTCCCCTTTAAATTGATCGTAATTGATGGTCACTAACTCAAAACTTCCCGTAGCATTTTCAATCGCCGCAAGTTCAGCTAGACGTGAATCACCACTCACCGCACCGAGCGCTAAATAACGCACGAGCTTTTGATTGGTAAGATCGGAGCGCACACTATTTTCAAATTGCGCTGCAACGGTTCCCGTCTGTCTTAAATAATCTTCATAACGCGCTTTATCAAATTGACCGGTTTCGCCATCACGAAAAAACTCGATCGAGCGGATCGCATTCGCCACTTCCGCATCGGTGGTGACAATTTGGTATTTATCTGCCAATTGCGCCGCAAGCACACGCGATTCAACAATCGTATAGGCTTGCTCTTTTAAAAGGCGACGATCTTCGTCCGTTAAATCTTCTTGGTTTTTATTGATATATTGCGCAAAATCACCGGTACGAATCATCTCGGTATAGATCTCATCGACCGACTGAACCGCAACTTTATGACCATTCACTTCCGCAACATAACGGGAACTACCCCC
>JAAZCI010000181.1 GCA_012513365.1 Lysobacteraceae bacterium | reverse complement strand
GTCCTGTTGAGTATGAGAATTATAAAGTGAATGTGTCCACTGCGGCTTGACCAGAACACTCATTTATAAAAAAGTGTTAACAAATATTAAATTGTATACTAAACTCCTGTAGTCAAAATCAACCGGAATGAGCACAAAAAAGGCTTATTCCAACAGAAAAACTTGCTAAAGTAGCGTCGAATTTACAATTTTAAACTGATTAATTATTTTCATAATCAGCTGAAAGCATTGAGATAGGCGCTTTTTAGCCACAAAACTAACATTGAGTTTCCTGCATTAAATCAATATATGAATCCGCGTTTGTGGCATATATAATGTCAATTTATGTTAAGATCTGTAACTAATTTATAGAGTTGTGAGTAGAATAGAATGAAAAAACGATTATCTTTAGCTCTTGGGACCGCCCTATGTAATGTCCCAATTTGGCTTTGCGCAAGAATCCACAGGATTTAAGCCACACCATGAGCCACTGATTAAACAAAATCCGCCTAAGCCTAATATCATGTTAATCCTCGATACCTCAGGATCGATGGATATTGATGATATGCCAACACCTTGGAGACCTAATCCGAAATGTCGTATAGATCGATACGGAAATAAACATTCGTGTGGGGGTGAATCACGCATTAGTGTTCTTCATAAAACCGTTAGGGGACCACTTGAACGCTATCGAGGTGATGCTAATATCGGCATCTCAACACTTGGTTATTTAGGATATCAATATAATAGTCTTGTAAATCAGAGAATGAATACTGGCATGCCTGGTTATCATATGACTCAGCATAAAGAGGTAGATTATTATGATTGGCGTGGTCGGCCACAATACAAATGGGTTTATCGCTATGTTGTTCCTACTGCAATGAATACTGTTAAAGTTCCGATTACCAATTTAGAAGATCAAGAGACTTTTGAGGGCGTTTATAATAAAATAAACAATAATTACTTCCCTGCCAACGGGGGGACTCCTTTAGCATTTTCGCTCTATGAAACCGCCAAGTATTTTCGTGGCGATAAGATGTTAGTCAAAACGTATGACATTTTTAACGAACGTTATCGGTTTGTTAGTCGCCATCAAGAGTTTGGTTATCAAGATTTGCAAGATCAAGTTGATGCGTGGGGAGTACCAGATTATGCGCTTCCAGGTGGTGGGAATTATCCAAATGAAGTAAATTCCACTAATCCCAAAACGCATAAAGATATACGTCCAAATCCCATAGAGTATCGTTGTCAGCAACAACACATCGTCTTATTAACGGATGGTGACCCGATGGGAGATATTGTAGGACCTATATTAGAGAGAGATAAAACACCTTTAATAGATCAACGTGAGAAGCTACTAAGTTCAAGAAGGTATACATCTTTAAAGCCTTACGAAATGATCAATGAAATTGATATAACTTCTCATGGTCGTGAGATGTATGGAGAGCTTTCTACGTCATTTGTAGCGAGATATCTGTGGGATTTGGATTTGATTAAAGACGCTCAAAATCTCGGCGATACGGATAAGGCTGGAAAAGAGTGGGATAGTGAAGGTTCGATTCGTATGCCCATTCATATGAACGCGATTACATTTGGAGATGACCCTAATGCAGGTTCTCTCGCTGAATTAGATCGAACTGTTAAACCCAGCGGCGGCGTACACGTTCATGCGAAAAACCCCGATGAGCTTTACAGTGCATTCCACAGTATTTTCCAAAATATCATTCAGACTCGAAGTGGTACTGGGTCGGTGGAAGACCAAAATGCTCAAACTGCTCAATCAGTGCGTTACACGACAAGTTATGAGCCACGCGTTTGGACGGGAGCAATTGTTGCGCGTGGATATGATCCACAAACCAAAAGTTATACCAAGCATCTTTGGGATACCCGTGATCGCATTAAGCAAGATCAAGGCCTTTTTGTAACTGCTAAAAAACAAAATAATGGCAGTTGGAAGACTATCGATCTCCGTCAAGCGAATATTATGGAAGATAAATATGCGCGCTGGTTACAGGGGGAAGAAGATGCATCTCAGAAGCTCCGTGACCGTCAAGGCACCCTTTTAGGATCCATTATTAACTCTGATATTTACTATTTTGCAACGGATGTACCCAACATCAACTTAAATAGCATTAGTGAAAAAGTCCGAAATGGCTTTATCGACTATATTGTTAATCGCCGTGATTCAATGGGCGTTAATTACCTTATTACCGGGTCCAATGATGGCTTAATTAACTTTATCGTAGCTGAGAAAAACGGTCTTAAAAATAATAAGCATCGCCCTGGTACTCGTGCGGTGAGCTATTTCCCATCCTTCTTTGCAAGCGATATTAAAGAGATTACGAGCCTTCTTTATGATCATAAATATAAAGTGGATGGCACGACCCATTTCTTTGATGCGCTGATTGATGATAAAACTGACAATGATGCAACAAAATATGTAACGCTTGGGATTACCTCAATGGGTGCGGGAGCCCGTGCACTTGTAGGTTATCAAGTGTATGAAGCGAAACAAGATCTATCAAGAAATGATGCTGCGTTTAAGGTCAATTTTGAGATTACTCATAAG
>JAAZCI010000180.1 GCA_012513365.1 Lysobacteraceae bacterium | reverse complement strand
TTATAAAATTCATTATACGCTAATCATAAAAGCTTTTTAATAGCGATCCTACCTTTATACCCCTATTGCATGAAAAAAGGTAGTAAAAATGTAGGATAAATTCTGGCCGTTAGCGAATCTTCAACGATGCGAGCCCAATTAAGACTAAAATCACCGTTAAAATCCAAAAACGAACGATTACGCGTGGCTCAGGCCACCCTTTTAATTCAAAGTGATGATGGATCGGCGCCATGCGGAACACCCGTTTCCCGCGAGTTTTATATGAGATCACTTGAATCCTCACCGACAAGGTCTCTATCACAAAGCGCCCCGACATGATGAAAAAGACGAGCTCTTGACGCACAATCACCGCAATCACCCCAAGCGTTGCCCCAAGGGATAACGCGCCCACATCGCCCATAAAGACTTGCGCGGGATAGGTGTTAAACCATAAAAATCCAAGACCCGCACCCACCATCGCAGCGCAGATAATCACCATCTCACCGCCATTTTCTACATAAGGAAGCGCAAGGTAGGCCGCGTAGACTGAGTGCCCCGCGACATAACTGAAAATCGCAAGCGCGCCAGCGATCATAATGGTTGGCATAATCGCAAGCCCATCGAGCCCGTCGGTCATATTAACCGCATTACTCGCCCCCACAATCACTAAATAGACAAAGGGAATAAACGCAATCCCAAGTGGAATCGCTAAGTTTTTAAAATAAGGAATGAGGAGCGCCGTATCTTGCGGGGTTTTCGCCGTGAAATAGAGCGCGCAGGTGGCAATCAGCCCAAAGAGACTCAGATAGAGATATTTCTCTTTCGCCGTTAGCCCGAGCGATTGCTTTTTCACCACCTTACGGTAATCATCTAAAAAGCCCACCCAGCCAAAACTCACTAAAACAAAGAGCACAATCCAGACATTAAAACTAGTTAGATCGCCCCATAACAGCGTGCTCACCAAAATACTAAAAATGATGAGAAGCCCACCCATAGTCGGCGTTCCTTGCTTTGAAAGATGGGATTCGGGCCCATCGGTACGGACAAATTGCCCGATCTGCAAACGTTGCAGATAACGAATGAAGGCGGGACCCAAAAAGAGACTTAAGATCAGTGCCGTCAACGCCGCCATAATTGCGCGCATTGAGATATATTGAAAGAGACGCAACGCGCCCCACGATTCTGAGAGATATGAGAGTAATGCGTAAAGCATGGGAATCCTTAAACCAACTAAATAGAGACGATTAACGCTTTAACAGCGCATTAATAACAAGAGGCATATTCATACTATTTGAACCTTTAAATAGCACTTCAAGCGCCTCCCCTGAATAATCATTGAGCGCCGCTTGCAGCGCATTAAAGAGCGAATCGTGCGAGTTATAATGCGCCGCACCCTCACCAAAGGCAAGCGTCATATGTTTGGAAAGATCACCCAAGGTGAAAAGCCTGGTTACGCCCGCATCTTTCGCGTAAACACCGCACTCTTTATGAAGCTTAATCTCATCACTGCCAAGCTCACGCATATCCCCTAACACCACCCAACGATCGGGAGATTTAAGGGCATTAATCCCAGCTTTCAGCGAATTGGGATTGGCATTATAGGCATCATTAATTAAGGTGATGTGATCGCGATAGGCAATCGGTTCCAAGCGCCCTTTCACCGGCATTAACGCTTCGAGCCCTTGTTTAATATCCTCAAAAGTTGCTCCCGCCATAAGCGCCGCTGCCGCCGCTGCCGCACTGTTACGAATATTGTGCGCACCAAGGAGATTGAGCGAAACGTCAACAGACTTGTCTTGATAACGAAGCACAAAGGTCATCCCTTCGATAATCTCGTAGGTTAAATCCGCTTGCGCTTTTTCATAGGCACCAAACGTGATCTGCCGGTGCCCCGCGGCTTTCTCTTTCCACAACGGCGCATAGGCATCATCGCCATTAATAACCGCAACGCCATTATCGGTTAATCCTTGATAGATCTCCGCTTTGGCATTCGCAACGCCCTCAATGGAGCCAAATCCTTCTAAATGACAGGGACCTGCGTTATTGATAATCGCGATATCAGGGCCGACCAAATCGGTTAAATAGGCAATTTCACCGGCGTGATTTGC
>JAAZCI010000179.1 GCA_012513365.1 Lysobacteraceae bacterium | reverse complement strand
CGCCTTATGGCCGTATTATCGATGCCGTTGCGCTCTTGCAAGATGTCACCGAGAAAAAGGTTCAATTTGATGTCATTATAAGTGAAAACTAAGTATGAATAGCCGACTTCAATCGATTATCGCCAATGGCGTAAGCCTTCTTTTAACCGCGCTCATGACCGCGGGAGTGGTCTTTTTTGTGATGAAAACCAAAGAGATTATCTTCGATGCGCCGGGCGGCGGTTTACAGGTCCCGCTCGATTCAGAGATTCCAACGCCCGAACCCCTTGCCTCAGAACGAATTGATCATCGCCAAGTGACCGAAGAGATTAATCGTTTAGCAACAGAAAAACGCCTCGAAGAGGAGCGGATCGCTAAAGAAAAAGCGGAAAAAGAGCGTCAAGAGAAGATCGCGAAAGAAAAGGCCGAAAAAGCGCGTCAGGAAAAGATCGCCAAAGAAAAAGCCGAGAAAGCGCGCCAAGAAAAAATCGCCAAAGAGAAGGCTGAGAAAGAACGTCAGGAAAAAATAGCCAAAGAGAAGGCCGAAAAAGAGCGCCAGAAAAAGCTTGCCCAAGAGAAAGCTGAAAAAGCACGCCAAGAAAAAATCGCCCAAGAGAAAGCAGCCAAGGAAAAAGCGGCTAAAGAGAAAGCAGAACAGGAACGCATTGCAAAAGAAAAGGCGGCACAAGCGGAACGCGATCGCCTTGCCAAAGAAAAAGCTGCCCGTGAACAGGCCGCTCGCGATGCAAAAATATTAGCAGAAAAGACCGGAGCTGCGGTAAGTCAATACTTAAGTGGCACTTTAAAAGTACATTTATATACGTTCTGGATAAAACCGGAAGGCGGATTGAGTGCGACGGTGCGCTTCCAGCTAAACGCCAATGGCTATCTCATCGGCGATCCGCAGGTGATTAAATCGAGCGGCAGTTTGGAATATGATCGCAGTACCGTGCGCGGCATTGAGGCAGCTGTCCCGATTCCACTGCCCACCGATCCGCTTGCACTTGATGCCGTCAAAAAGGAACGCTACACCTTTGAAGTCACCTTCGAATAGTAGTTCTCGTATTAAATAAGGAGCATTCATGAACAAATTTAAAGTGTGGGACCTGCCCGTCCGCCTCTTTCATTGGAGCCTTGTGGTTTTAATCTCGCTCTGTCTTTATACCGGCTACAATTTTTACGATTATTACGCCTACAATCTTTTAGGGGTTGAACTCTCACTGAGCGCCATGGCGGTGCATCAATACGCGGGGGTTGGCATCTTTATTTTGATCGTTTTCCGGATTTTATGGGGCGTTTTTGGTAGCTCACACGCCGTCTTCTGGGATTTCTTACGCGGCCCGAAAGCGATCTTAGACTATATGAAAACCGGCATCTCACCGACTGAAGGGCATAACCCTATGGGCGGCTGGATGGTGCTCGCATTTTTCGTAGTGATTTTACTACAAGTGAGCTCTGGGCTCTTTTTAGAAGATAATACCTATATGTTTAAAAATGCCCCGCTATCAGGCCTTATTGAAAACGAAACCCGCTCAACGCTTGCAATGATTCACCATTATGGGCATTACGTTATTTTTGGCCTTGTGGGACTCCATCTTTTAGCGATCTTATTTTATACCGTGATCAAACGTGCCGCGCTCGTTGGTGCGATGATTACCGGAAAACGCCGTTACGACCGAGCGCATATGGAAACGCCTGAAGCGCTCACGCACGATCATCCATGGATTGCCCTTGTGCTCTTTGTGATTGTCGCGGCCGCTTCCATCTACTTTTTCTTCTTTCACCAGTTTTAATTCTTAGGAATATCGATGAAATTTTCGCTCTTTAATGCCTCCATCAAGGAGCGCATGGGCTTCGCCCTCATTTTGATCATTGTCGCGAGCCTTGCTTTACTTTGGGCAATTTCGTGATATTACGATAAAACACTGGTAAAATTAGACGCAACATTCAAACCAATAGATAAAGGAATTTGTATGGGATTTTTAACAGGTAAACGTGCGCTTATTCTTGGTCTTGCTTCGAATCGTTCGATTGCATACGGCATTGCAAAAGCGATGAAAGAACAAGGCGCAGAGCTTGCTTTTAGCTTCCAAGGGGAGCGTTTAGAAGGCCGTGTTCGTGACATGGCAAAAAATGATTTCGATTCAGAACTGGTCTTCCCCTGTGATGTGGCAAGCGATGACGAAATCGATGCACTTATGGCGTCTGTCACCCAAACTTGGACAGATGGCTTTGACATCATCGTTCACGCAATCGGCTTTGCCCCCCGTGAAGCGCTTTCAGGCAACTATTTAGACGCGGTATCTCGTGAGGCGTTCCAAGTCGCACACGATATCTCATCCTATAGCTTTGCAGCCCTTGCTAAATCAGCAAAACCCCATCTTCGCCCCAATGCGGCACTGATCACATTAAGCTACTTAGGCGGCGTGCGTTCAGTTCAAAACTACAACGTTATGGGTCTTGCTAAAGCATCGCTTGAAGCGAACGTTCGTTACATGGCAAGCGCGCTGGGTAAAGAAGGCATCCGCGTGAACGCAGTTTCCGCTGGCCCAATCCGTACACTTGCAGCATCAGGCATTGCAGACTTTAAACAGATGCTCACCGCATTTGAAGCCTCTGCGCCATTAAACCGCTGCGTCACGATCGAAGAAGTCGGTAACGTTGCCGCCTTCCTCTGCTCAGATTTAGCCTCTGGCGTTACCGGTGAAATCTCGTACGTTGACTGCGGATTTAACACCGTCATCTCGGGCATGTAATTGATCCGTTCAATGGAAAAATAAATAGGGCATTTTGCCAATGAAAAACCTTGCCACAAGCAAGGTTTTTTTGTGCCACCCAAGTTAAAAAAACCAACATTTCTTTACCTTAAATTGCATGCAACCTGTCGACCGTCAGCTTCGTTTTGTAAAAGTAAAATTGATGGTTGACTCTCAGAAATAGTCTGCTAATATATGGTCAACGTTTGATGATTCAAACGTTCTCCTCCATATCCTCCTTTGGTGGTTATTTTGCCGAGATACCTTAGTATCTCGGTCTTTTTTTGCCTAAAATATCATATAAGCCATTGAATTTAATCAGTTTATTTTTAATCTTTCTTTACGTTGGGAAATTTATCCCGCCACTGCACTTCCCTATTAGTACAGCAAAACGGTTCTTTTTTAGGCAAAAAATGACGTGAATTGTCGAACTTTTAATATCGATATAAATTCATTATTATTCAAATAGTTATTATTAATAATAGATAAATAAGTCAGTTTTCGACCAAAATTCCAACAGGCGCTGGAGTACGAAAATTTCAATCCAATCTATAAATAAATTCTATCCGTAATCCACAGGATCGATCTCAATTAAGAACCTTAAATCAGTCACCGGATTGCATTCGTAAAGGGCCATTAAATAGTAGATCGCGCGGTGCAGATCGGAGCGCTCTTTAGCCTGCAAAATGGTATGGACTCGATAATATCCCTGACGGCGACTTAAACGATTGGGCATCACCGGCATCGTACGCACCCCGTCAAACATCGCTTTGGGTGTCGCGGCAAGAATGCCTTCCAAATAATGAAACGCCTGCTGCTCGGCGCGCGCTTCCACTTGAATCAAGGCATGATGACTATACGGCGGGAGCTCGAGGAGCTTTCGCATCTCAAGGAGTGAGCGGGTAAAGCGCTGATAGCCCACTTTTGGTAGCTCGGTAAACACGGCGTGGCTTGGAAACAGCGTTTGGATCACCACTTTCGCGGGCTTTTGTGAGCGCCCGGCTCGCCCCGAGACCTGCATCAGCGTCTGCGCGAGCTTCTCTTCGGCACGGAAATCATTGGAGAAAAAGAGCCCATCGGGATTTACGAGCGCAACCAAGGTGATATTTTCAAAGTCGTGCCCTTTTGCGAGCATCTGCGTCCCGATAATAATATCGATCTCACCGGCAATAATCTTCGCAACGCTCGCTTCAAATTCCCCTTTTTCCGCCATGCTATCGCTATCAAACCGCATCACATTCGCAGCCGGAAAAGCATCAGACAACACCTTTTCCAGCTTTTGCGTACCCACCCCAACCCACTGAAAATCATTGACGCCACATTCAGGACACACCTCGGGATACCCCTCTTGATGCCCACAATGGTGGCAATGGAGCCGATTCGTTGCCCGATGAAAATTGAGATACGCATCGCAATCATCGCATTTAGCCACCCAGCCACAGGAGCGGCACATAATCACCGGCGAAAATCCGCGCCGATTCAGGAAAATCAGCACCTGCTCTTTACGCGCAAGGGTTGATTCAATCTCATTAAGAAGCGTCCCGCTTAAGCCATCGTAAACCGCTTCAACGTTATTATCCACGATCTGCCAATCCGGCAGCTGTCCCTTAACGCGATGGGGCAATTTAAGGTGTTTCCAGAGCCCAGAATCGATATTGAGATAGTTTTCTAACGTCGGCGTTGCCGTCCCGAGCACGATGGGGATATTGAGTCGTATCGCCCGTTGAATGCCACTATTGACCGCTGAATAGCGCACGCCATCTTGCTGAATATAGGAAGGATCGTGAGATTCATCAATTAAAATCGCACCAAGGCGTACAAACGGGGTAAAAAGTGCTGAGCGCGTACCGATTAAGAGATCAATCTTCCCGGTTCGCGCTGCATTCCACGCCTCAAAGCGCTCATTATCCCTAAGGCGAGAATGAATCACCGCCATGCGCACATTAAGCTCTTTCTCAATGCGGGTAATAAATTGCGGTGTCAATCCAATCTCCGGAAGTAAGAGGAGCACCTGCTTTCCCGTCTTTAAAACGCGCCGAGCAATCTCCGTATAGACGGCAGTTTTCCCAGAGCCTGTCACCCCTTCTAAAAGATAGACCCCTTTTTCAAGCTCAACGGAATTGACCGCCGTTTGCTGCGCCTCACTAAGTTCAAAACTTGAAGCCTCAGAGGGAAAATGGGTCGCATCCCACTCCGTTGCAAGCGGGCGCTCAAACTCAGTTAATAAGCCCCGTTTAATTAACTCTCTTAGATGGGAAGGGAGCGTTGGAAAATGCTCTCGGAGTACTGTTTTTTCAATCGAAGGGTACGTTACGCCATCATCCCCCTCTTCCGCTTTTATCGGCGTCCCTTTCTCTGCCACCTTAGTGACGATCGCATGTTTCACAGTCTCCCGTGAACTCCCCTCTTCAGCAAGCCATGGGAGGCTTTTATCGGTGAGTGCAATCATCGGTTCCATCTCGTGAAGGGGCGCGCCTTTACGAAGCTTCGGCGGAAGAAAGAGTGGCATCACCTCGCCGATCGGCGCATGATAATAATGGCTCATCCACCTCATTAATCGAAATTCATGCTCACCGATTAAGGATTCCCGATCAAGGAGCGACACAATCGGTTTAATCTTTTTGGTATCGTACTCACAGTCTGATTTTACCGCCTGAATAATCCCCACAAGCGTCCGTTTACCACGCCCAAAGGGTACTACAACGCGCATGCCTATTTCGGCATGGTCAGTCCACTCTGCCGGCAATGAATATTCAAACGTTCGGCGCAAAGGCACCGGTAAAATCACATCGAGATACAGCATAATTCTCCAAAATAGAAGGCTAGAATGAGTCGCCCCAATCTAGCCTTTTAATGATTCCATGATCCTTTAAAGATCACGCTGAAAGATCAGACATTAAAGATCAAGCGTTGGCGCTTCCTTATCGTATTCAAGATCGAGCTCTGCCATGGTGGGAAAACGCCCGATTGCATTAACGATATTGTTCGGGAAGGTCTCTTGGGTAATGCGATAATGCATCACCTCATCATTGTAGGCTTGGCGAGCAAACGCGATGCGATTTTCAATGTGCACCAGCTCTTCAGACAACCTCTCCATCTGCTTATCCGCTTTGAGATCGGGATAGGCTTCCACCGTTGCGCGAAGCCCCGCTAAAGCGTGTGTTAGTGAGGTGTCGGCTACGGCCATATCGCGCATGGCATCCACCTCTCCGACCGCGTGACGCGCATCTTTAAGGGTTTGGAAGGCTCGATTTCGCGCTTCGGTAACGCTTTGAAGAACCGATTGCTCATGGCGAAGATACTCTTTTGCTACCGCCACCAAATTGGGCACAAGATCATAACGATAGGTGAGTTGCACATCGATCTGCGCAAAGGCGTTATAGCAATAGTTTTTATGCCGGATCAATTTATTGAAAATAACAATAAATCCGCCAAGTAATACAACCCCGATACCGGTAAAAACAACGCTTGTTATCATCGAAGCACTCATCAATTTGCCTCCTTAATGCTCTGCAAAGTTATCCACATCTTTCTGTGGATAACTGATTTTCTTAAAGTGAAAAACGGCTCGATAAGCGCGCTACAAAGCGTGAAATGCCTTGACGAATGGTACGGCGCTCACGATATCGAATTCCATAGACCTTCATTGTATCAATTTTTTCAATGATATAGCCATCACTTGTTTTAAGCTCATCGACAAGGCCAAGTGCTTTTGCTTGCGAGGCGAGCCAGTGCTCACCGGTTGCAATCATATCGATATCCAAATCAGGGCGATAGGTGCTAACGAACGATTTGAAGGCGCTATGCACATCTTCAAGCTCCTCTTTAAACTTATCGCGCCCTTCATCGGTATTTTCCCCAAACATGGTCACCGTTCGCTTAAATTCACCGGCAGTAAATTGCTCGTAATCAATATCCCATTTCTCTAAAAGCTTATGGAAGTTTGGCATCTGCGCTACAACGCCGATTGAACCTACAATCGCAAATGGAGCTGCCACAATGCGATTGGCCACGCACGCCATCAGATATCCTCCACTTGCCGCCACTTCATCGACTGATGCCGTCAGATGAATGTTTTTCTCACGAAGACGGGCAAGTTGTGCCGCTGCAAGGCCGTAACTTTGCACCATGCCGCCGGGACTTTTAAGTTTCAATAATACTTCATCGCCCTCATTAGCGATCTGAAGAACGGCCGAAACCTCATGACGAAGCTGATTGACTGCACTTGCCGCCATATCCCCATCAAAATCGATCACATAAAGACGCGGCTTTTTAGGGGTATCGGTGGACTTTTTCTCCGCCTTTTTCCACACTTCCCACACTTTTTTTGTGCGTTTTTTATCAGACTTTGAGGTAGATTCCGCTCCATCACCCTCATTTTTGACCGCGGTTTTTTCCTTTTTATTGGTCTCATCTTCCTCTACAAAGAGCGCTTCAAACTCCTCTTTAATGCGCTCATGCCCTTCGCCTAAATCTTCAAATTCAATACGGCCTCGACGAGTTTGAGAGGCATCACTGCGCAGTCCGATAATAAATAGCAGCAATAAAACAATCGCCGCCACAATCGTCACTGCGCGCGCTAAAAACTGTAAATAATCAACAATAAATTCCATTCAACACTCTATTATCTAACGGTTATAAATCTTGTTATCGTACCATAAAAAAAGCCCGACCCCTCAAAAAGAGGAGCGGGCATTCAGATCGCATTAAGACCGCGCTCATATCACACAGCCTTTAAAATCGCGTGCAATTACTTCACGTTATATTCGATTTTTGCGCTCTCTTCAATCTCTTTAATGTATTGATAGATCTTATCTTGCAATACGAGCTGCTCTAAGGATTCACGTAGATCCTCAAAGCTTGGAATCTCTTCCGCTGAACCGGTACGTTTATCTTCAAGTGAGATGAGGTGATAACCAAATTCCGTTTGAACCGGCGCTTTACTGATCGTGCCCACTTCCATCTCGGTGAGCGCTTTAGTAAAGTTTTCCACCATCATACCGTGACCAAACCAACCAAGATCGCCACCATTCGCTGACGCGCCTGGATCCATGGAGTATTTTTCAGCCGCCTCAGCAAAGGTAATTTTACCGGCGTTAATATCGTTTAAAATCGATTCTGCTTCCGCTAAGTCTTTCACTAAGATGTGCGCCGCTTTATATTCAACGTTTTGTAAAGCGGGAAGCTGACGCTCATATTCCGCTTTAAGCTCTTCATCGGTGAGCTTAATATTTTCAGAATAATCGATGATAAATGAGGCAACTAACTCATCGGAGACTTGCAACTCTAAACGCTTTTTGATGAGCTCATACTCTTTGGCGAACGCTTCGTCATTTTTCACTTTATCAAGCGCGCGCTCATAGATAATTTTCGTTGCAGCTAAGCCATCAACGAGTTGGTTTACTTGCTCTTTATTTTGAATTAAAGACAAGTCCGCACCCAATTTATAGGTGATAAAATCTTCAAACTCGGCTTTTGTAATCGCAGCGCCATTCACCGTTGCGACTGGATCTGGAATGACAAGAGCGTTCTCCTCGGCCATTGCGGCGTTCATTCCCGTTCCTAATAAAATTCCCATGCATAATGTTGCTAGTCGACGTTTCATATCTATCCTTTATTGTCGCGTTGTGCGTCAATACTGAGTGCGTGAATCTCTGTTGGGAACATCTCATCGAGTGTCTTATAAATTAATCGATGTTGTGCAACCAACCCTAAGTCATTAAATTTATCAGAACGAATCGTAAGTTTAAAGTGTCCAGCACCACCTTTTGCACCGGCATGACCGACGTGGTGACAACTTTCATCAATAATTTCAAGGAAACTCGGCGCGAGGGCTTCTTTAAGAAGACCCTCCATGCGCGCGATGCGACCTCTATTTTTTTCGGTAATTTCGTCCATATCCATCTCGTTGTAGTTTAATTCAATTTGTTCTCTTTTTCTATCTTCTTATAGGCTTTATCCTTTTGAAATAGATAGGCAAAGAGGCCTAACATAAAGAAAAAAGAGAGCCCCGGAATGACGAAAGTCTTCATCAACACCCACGTTTCATGGGAAAATGCGAGCACAAAAATGGCATTTAATAGCGCGCAAACGAGCATGTAAATTCCCCAGATCAGATTGACCTTCACCCACTCTTCTTTAGGGAGAGTCAGCTCAAGCGGACGACCTAAAATCGCCTCTAACGGTGTTTTTTTGAGGAAATAGAGCACGATCAATCCAAGGCCGATAATGCCACTGGTGATCGTTGAGCGCCATAAGATGAAATATTCGTTATCTAAGAAGATGGTCAGCCCGGTAAACAGGAGCGTCACACCGACGGTGCCCCACTCGGTGCGTTTAATATACACCTTGCGAAAGAGCCCTAGAAAGAGAATTGTTGTGATGAGGGAGGCAACAAAAAGGGCTTTCGTTGCGAAGATAAGATCTCGGCCAAAGCCAAAAAAGGCGATGGCGAAGACTAAGGAGCTGACCGTAAT
>JAAZCI010000178.1 GCA_012513365.1 Lysobacteraceae bacterium | reverse complement strand
CAAAATGGTTATGGAGTTATAATAACGAACGACCACATTCAGCAATTGGATCTGTGCCGCCGTGCCAGCTTCAATAAACCATGAAGAATCTTCTACTTTTAAATGGTGTTAAAAAAGGGAGGATTACAACTGTAACAGTGTTAGTTTTCATCCATCTAACCAATAAGGTGAGTAATATCTATAAATCAACGATTATATTTAACAAAAACATCCAATCTTCGGTGCGCGACCTCTCAAACGTGCGATCCAAACGCATCTTGAAAACGAGCTCGCCAAAGCATTCCTTAAAGGCGATTTTAAACCGAAAGATATCGTCCATATCGACGGCGATCTAAACTTCACCGTCACCGGTCAAGCAGAATAATCGATTTACTCGATCTTTTATAAAATTAAAGCCCTGTGTTTGCAGGGCTTTTTTGAGGGTGTGTTATTTACTTAATGATTACTGAATTATTTATTGACCACATAGACCGATTGAGAGAAGGTTGAACCAAAGAAGGCTAAAATTCCGCCAATGATCAGTATCACCGCTCCAACATAGGCGATCAATGAGAGTAGACCAAACTGAATAATGGTGCCGAAAAAGCCATAGATCCAATTGGTTTTGATAAAGTTATAGATGGCAATGCCGATATAGGCAAACAAGGATAACGCCATCATCACTAAACCGTTCGAGGTTTCGCTATTAATAATAATTTTGAAGAGCTCGTAGCCTGAGGAGTAGGTTTCAAGCGAGGATTCATACCACGAGTGCCCGATCATCATCACTCCGCCAAGAACACCTAATACAACTAACATCGGCGTGGTAAAAAAGCGATGTCCAAATTTTTCTTGGCAATGTTCATTAAACGCGAAAATGCTTCCAAGGAGGAGAAAAAGGGCGATAAGCACGCCTAAAATTTTTAATACGAGCACTGCGGGGATCCTTTTTTGTCTGTTTAGAGTGATAATAAAATATATAATATAAGAAAATATATCAATAGGATATTTTAGGCAACTATCTTGAGCATTGCCCTCTAGGTAAAACCTGTTACAGTATTCGTTTTCACCCAGCTAACCAATAATAAAAAGGAACTAACATGGCGAGTAATACCTATAAATCGACGATTACATTTAACAAAAACATTCAGGTGACGGCTGAATCGCGGGGGATGTCGTTTATTTTGGATCAGTCGGAAGCCGATGATGAGGGCATTACGCCGGTTGAAGCGTTACTGAGTGCAATTGGTGCTTGTAAGGCGATGATGGTGCAGGCTTATTCGCGCAAACACGGCATTAAAGTAACGAGTGTGCAGGTGGAAGTTGAAGGGGATTTGGGGATTAATCGCGATGCTAATCCTGACGGGCCGCAAGGCTTTACCGAAATTCGGACGCGTTATATTTTTGAAAGTGATGCAAGCGATGAAGCGTTAAAAATGTTTACGGACTTTATCGATCAATTTTGCCCAGTTGCTGCAACGATTAAAGAATCGCCAGCGATGATCTCACGTATTGAGCGCAAATAATCATCCTATAAAGAAAGCATAGAAAGCATCAAATCGTACATTTAAGACCGAGTTTATGAATGTTATTAATGTTAGACTCGGTTTTTTAACGCCAATTACGAAATTGGAAGTGGTGGGATTCAAAATCAAGGGAGCGCTGCTCGGGAATTGTTAGAGCGTCTAAACAGGGATGATTATTTGATATACGTTGCGTTTTTTGTGCAGGCGATGTGGTGGATGCGAGGGCTGTGAACGGAGAGAGTAAGAGCGCTGCGCCGGCTGTGGTATGCGCCATTTTGTGT
>JAAZCI010000177.1 GCA_012513365.1 Lysobacteraceae bacterium | reverse complement strand
CTAATGTTGGAGACAACTCTACATTTAGCATCAAAAACTTGGGCAAAGGCAAAGCACAAGGCATACAGGCACATAATACAGGTGCCACTATCAATCTTGGAGAAAACTCTAGGATTCATACCTCTACTAATAAAGGAGATAGTGAGGCATTGGGGTCAAGCTATGGAGGAACTGTAATTGCAAAGAAAGGATTAAACCTCCTAGCAGAATCCACCGTTGGCAATGCATATGCTATCTATGCGTGGCATCCCAATAATATTCAAGACATGCACCACTCTAAAGTTATTTTAAATGGGGGCACGATGCAAGCACGATCAGATGATCCTTCAAAAAGTGCATACTCCCTATATGTATGGAATGGTGGAAACATCATAGGTAAATCAGGGAAATATACTTTAAATGGTCGTATTGCTGCTTTTTCTGGCGAAAAGGGTGATGCTTATATCGATATGACATTTGAGCCAGGTTCGACTATTACCGGAAACTCTTATTACAGCGATGGGAGCGAAATCAACTTCGACATGAAAGGTACAACCTGGAATATCACTGAATATTCTAATATCAACAATCTCACCTTTAGCGATAATGATTCAGTCATTAATTTTGTGGGTAACGATTATACCACGCTTGAAATTGAGAACCTCACTGGTAATGGCGGACTTTTTAATCTCCGCTCCTCCATTGCAGAAGATGATGGGGATTACCTCTACATTATAAACGGGAGTGGAAGCCATAAGCTTGGCGTAAAAGACTCCGGTGTTGAGATCACTAAACCAGATGAAATAGAATTTCCTCTTGTAACGGATGAAAGTGGTAATACCCATTTTGCTCTCACGAAAGTAGATGGGACAAACATCAATGCGATCGATGGCGGTACCTACCTCTTTTATCTTCATAATCGTGATGAAGACGGTGAAAAAATCTGGTATTTAAGCGCTGAAAAACAGATCGACCCAGATCCAACGGATCCAAATCCGATCGATCCAACTCCACCAATCCTCGAAACAACGCCATCAACGGATGCGGTGATTAGCTTAGCGAGCGCGCCACAACTGATTATGGCAAACGAAATGAATAATCTTCGCTTTCGTAAAGGAAGCATAAAAGCCAATGCGGAAAGCGCCGGCGTTTGGGGACGTGTTATTGGGGACTCCACTAAAATTAAGGAAGGCCCTGCCCACTTTGACCTTGAACAGATGGGCTTAGAAATTGGGGCAGATACCGTGTTAACACTCGATTCAGGCTCGCTTCTTATTGGAGGAATGGCGAACTACAGCTGGTCCGATGTGAAACATCATCGCGGCGGCAAAAGTAAGGTCGACAGTTATTCATTAGGGCTTTATGCAACCTACTTTTTTGACAACGGATTTTATCTTGATGGGGTTTTAAAATATAACCATTTTGATAATGAACTTCGCGCCCGCTCAACCCAAGGCGATATCGTCTCAAGTGACTATTCGCAACACGGGTATGGGCTCTCGCTTGAAGCCGGATACGATTGGGATTTAGGCAACAATCTCTGGATCGAACCCTACGGGAAACTCAGTTATATCAGCGTCAATAGCAAAGATATTAAACTTAGTAACGGTATGGAAGCGCATATCGGTTCGCACGATTCCCTCACAAGTGAACTGGGCTTTAGCTTCGGGAAAGATTTTAACCTCGAAAATAGCACCATTTTCTCACCCTATGTGAAATTTGCGTGGAATCACGAATTTATCGATGACAATAAAGTCCGCATTAATAATCGCCACGATTTCGTCAATGATTTCTCAGGCGATCACATCAAAGCCGGCGTCGGTTTTAACGCAAAAATCCAAGATGATTTATCCCTTTTTGGTGAAGTAAATTATCGTTCAGGTAGCTATATCGACGACTCCGTCCAAGCGAACTTTGGAATCCGTTATAACTTCTAACGCGCCATCATAAAACGCAATCATTCAATCATCCATGCCCCGACTTTTAATGTTGGGGCTTTTTATTCCCCCTCTCCATTTACGCATAAGAAAAATCTTCTCAAAGCGGGTTAAGCATGGTACAAATGATGGGAGAAGAGTGGATTATCTTCAGATAAAAACAACGAGGAGATTAGTATGAGTTACATTGTTATTCGCCATGATAAAGAACCGGTTCGTAACATTTTT
>JAAZCI010000176.1 GCA_012513365.1 Lysobacteraceae bacterium | reverse complement strand
GAGATCGCCCCTTTGGCCTCAAACTGAAGATCGGCACTAAAGGCGAAATGTTTTAACGGATGTGAAATTGAGAGTTCGATCATCGTGTTTCTCCTAAACGGCGGCGGTGGGAGCGATTGAGCCACTCAGAAATAAGTAACGCACCGAGTGAAATAATAATCGCAATCACGCAAAGGCGCATGGTATCAGCTTCACGGTTCGGGATTTGAATCAGCGTATACATCGCTAGCGGAAGCGTTCGGGTTTCGCCGGGAATGTTGGAAACAAAGGTGATGGTCGCGCCAAATTCGCCAAGCGAGCGGGCAAAGGCAAGCACTACTCCTGAGATAATTCCCGGAATCGCAAGGGGCAACGTGATGGTAAAAAAGCTCTTTAAGAAACTTGCCCCAAGTGAGCGCGCGGCAAACTCGAGATTTTGATTGATCGATTCAAAACTTAACCGAATCGAGCGAACTAGAAGTGGAAACGACACCACAGCCGAGGCAAGCGCCGCCCCTTTCCAGTTAAAACTAAAGGAGAAGCCAAAGAGCTGATCGAGCCATCTCCCGACGTAGCCATTTTTCCCCATCGTCACTAATAACAGATACCCAATGACCACCGGCGGAAGCACGAGCGGCAGGTTAATAATGCCATCAACGAGCGATTTTCCATAAAAATTATAGCGCGCTAAAATCCACGCGGTCACAATGCCAAGCGGTAGGCTAAAGATGATGGCCACAACGCCAATTTTCAGGCTGAGCCGGATCACTTCCCATTCATACGGACTTAAACTAAACATAACGTCTCTCTTTGTTTAACGTGTCAAAAACGTGTATCAAAATCGGATGAGTGCCCATTAAGGCGTCGAAAAGCCGTGCTTTTTGAAGACCGCTTTCGACTCATCACTGAGGAGGTAATGATAATAGGTTTTCGCCATCTCGGAGGGATTTTTACCCACGAGTGCAATGGGGAAATCGATCGGCGCGTGCACGCCTTCGGGCATTTTCGCGAGAATTTTTACTTTATCGCTAATCACTACATCAGAGAGATAGACAATGCCAAGATCCGATTCTTTACGCTCAACAAGCACCAGTGCCGCGCGAATGGTGGGTGAGGCCGCGACTTTACGCTCCACCACATCCCAAATGCCTAAATTGGTAAAACTCTCTTTAACATACATACCGCCCGGAACGTGATCGGGGTCGCTAATGGCAAGACGCGTGTTTTTAAGCGCATTTTCCCAGAATGATTTGGAATTAAAATCGATCTCAACATCAGGATTATCTTTATGGGTAATCACCGCGAGCTCATTTTTAACGATATAGGCGCGGCTTTCAGGATCGATCTCGTCATTTTCAGCTAAATAATTCATCCAGCGTTCATTTGCGGAGATAAAAAGGTGTGCAGGCGCCCCTTCGACAATTTGGCGAGAAAGGTTTGAGGCGGAATTATAGGAGGCCACAATTTTTGTTCCCGGATGGGCGTTTTCGAAGGAGACATTAATCTCATCGATCGCATTTTGTAAGGTCGCGGCCGAGAAGAGAATGATCTCTTCCGATTGTGCGCTTTGGAAGGGAATAACAAGGGCAGCTCAAAAAAGGAGTGTGCGTTTAAGAGTGGTCAGCATCGGGGAATATCCTCTATCAGTTGGGTCGATCGGTAAATTCGGCAAAAGAAAAGGGCGCTAGAATTGTTCGAGCGCCCCTTGGTGCATAACGCCGGGCATGATTTATGATCAGCGTATGTGACAATCAATTTATAATGCGGGGCGAACTAGGGAGTCGCGAAACCGTATTTTTTGAAGATTGCTTTTGCATCATCACTTAAGAGGAATGCGTAGTAGGTTTTTACCATGTCGCTGTTTTGCTCACCGATCATCGCAATGGGATATTCGATAGGATCGTGAAGGTTTGCAGGGAAGGTTGAAACGGTTTGAACTTTTTCGCTGATGCTTGCGTCTGATGAGTAAACAATTCCGACGTTCGCTTCATTGCGCTCAACGAGTAAAAGAGCTGCGCGAACGTTTTGTGCCGCCGCTACTTTTGGTGCAACTACGTCCCAAACGCCTAATTTTTCAAAGCTCGCTTTTGCGTACATACCTACCGGTACGTGATCTGGGTCACCTACGGCTAAGCGCGTATCTTTAAGCAGCTCTTTCCAGAACTCTTTTGATTCATAGGTCACTTCGAACGCGGGATTATCGGCATGGGTGATGAGCGCAAGTTCGTTTTTAACAATGTTTGCACGGCTCTCAAGGTCGATTTTTTTATTATCTTGGAGGTAATCCATCCAGTTTTGGTTCGCTGAGATGAAAATTTGTGCTGGCGCGCCTTCATTGATTTGGCGAGCAAGGTTAGAGGATGAGTCGTAGGCAGGCAAAATAGTGACATCAGGATGCTGCTTGATAAATACTTCATTCACTTCGTCAACGGCGTTTTGAAGCGATGCTGCGGCAAAAATCGTAATATCTTCTGCTTGAGCAAATGCTAAGAGGGTTGCAGCAACAAAGAGCGTTGCGCGTTTAAATAGTTTTAACATAAATGACTCCTATAAAAAATCTATGAATAGATTAAATGATGCGCCTCTAGTCTACCAAATTGCAAAGAAGGGTAAAGCATTTTCGATCGGGTTGTGGGGAATTTCCCCAAAAAATGCTAAAAATTTAGGGGCGCTTGGTGTATTGTAAAAGGGAATTATGATTTGCGTTAAAAATGTGAATCAAATCTGTTTTAGCCAACATTGAAAAAGGAGCCAATATGTTTGGTCAGCCCGCTACGCATCTGTTGTGGCATCATTTTAAGAAAATGAACGATATTCCACGCGCATCGAAAAAAGAGGCAGCAATTCGCGCCTATTATCGAGAGTATGCAAAGACCCACGGACTTGGGTTTGAAGAAGACGCGATCGGCAACGTGCTTATCACAAAACCTGCGACAAAAGGCTATGAAAATGCCCCGAAAATTGTAATCCAAGGGCATATGGATATGGTCTGTCAAAAACGCCCAACGAGCGCGCATAATTTTGATACTGACCCCATCGAACTCATTGAAGAAGATGGTTGGATTCGTGCAAACGATACTACACTCGGTGCCGATAACGGAATCGGTGTTTCTGCGGGAATGGCGATTTTAGAAGATGAGAGCGCGGCTCACGGGCCAATGCAGATTTTAATCACTGTTGACGAAGAAGCGGGTATGGGCGGAGTGCGCAATCTTGAACTGAAAGGATTGGATGCGGATTATCTCCTAAACCTCGATAGCATGAAGTTTGGCAAATGTTGCGTTGGCTGTGCGGGCGGGGTGGATATCCTGATGAATCGCGAGCTTGCCGATTATTACCGCAGCGATGTGCAAGGGCTTTTTTATGAAGTAACGATCTCTGGCCTGCAAGGCGGACACTCAGGCGTTGAGATCCACAAAGGACTCGGGAGCGCGAATCAGCTTCTAGCGGAGTTTTTAACAGAATTTTCACACGAGTACGCGCTTCGTTTAGTCTCCTTTAAGGGCGGCGAGCTACGTAATGCCATTACCCGCGACGCAACAGCTGTGATCGCAATTACCGCCAATCATAAAGAAGCTTTTTTAGCCGCAGTTGAGGCGTGGAAAGTGAGCCTTAAAGAGCGCTTTGTCAAAGTGGATGAGGGCGTAACAATTGAGGCAAGTGAAACCGCAATGAGCGATACCCTCGATACTGAGATGACGATGACGCTTCTCGACTTTTTAACGCTTCTCCCTCACGGTCCGATTCGTCAATCGGCGCTTCTGCCAGTGGTCGAAACGAGCTGTAATATCGGGGTGATTGAGCTTGATAAAGAGAATGGCCTGCATGTTGGCCTTCTTGCGCGTTCGCTCAATACTAACGGCTTAGATGTGATTAAACGCCGTGCGAAAAGTCTTGCTTATCTAGCGGATGTGGTGATCGAATTTGATGGGGAATATCCGGCTTGGGAGCCCAATTTAGATTCAAAACCGCTACAGGTATTGCAAGAGACTTATCGCGAGAACTTCAATGACGAGCTGCAAATTCAAGTAATTCACGCAGGACTTGAAACCGGCCTGATCGGAGAGCAATATCCGCATCTACAGATGGTGAGCTTTGGCCCGGATATCGTCGGCGCGCATAGCCCGGATGAAAAGGTCAATATTGAGAGCGTTGATAAATTTTATGCGCTGTTAAAAGCCTTACTCGCGAATCTTAAATAAGGCGTAGTCGGAGTAAATCAGAGCTCTTCAATTGTTTTTTTGCGGTTGGAGAGCTTTTTTATGTGTTTTTTGACAAAAATATTACTCTAGTAGTACTGAGCTGATACACTCAACTTAAATAAGAATCGCCCCGATCGGTTTCCATTCATATGGATTAATTTTAATTGATCGAAGCGTGTGAACCCATTAATATCGACGAACATAACGAATCTTGATGCGCGTTTTAACGCACGAACGTATTCATGTAAGGAGAGAGACAATGACGACCCCATTTAATTTTGATGAACTGCACAATCGCCGTAATAACAACTCAGAAAAGTGGACCCGTTACGCGGAAGAGGTGACGCCTCTTTGGATTGCGGACATGGATTTTACTGCGCCACCGGCGGTGATTGAAGGATTGACGCGGATTTCTCAAAATGGGATCTACGGTTACGGTAAGGCGCGTCCGAATCGGGTGATCGATGCGATTACCTACCGCATGAAACAGCTCTACAACTGGCAAATTAAACCGGAATCGATCGTGTTATTGCCCGGTCTTGTGGTGGGCTTTAATATTGCCGGAAATATGATCCGTCGCCGGAATGCTTCTGCAAATTACATTGCCATGACGCCGGTCTATCCTCCTTTTTTACAGATGGCGGAAAATCACGATATCGAGTGTAAGCGTCTTCCGCTTGCGTGCGAGGTGAATGACGATCGGGTGATGGAATATAGCCTTGATATCGATGGACTGGTGATTATGCCCGATGACAATACCGAGCTTTTAATGCTGTGTCAGCCGCACAATCCGGTGGGGCATATCTTTACCGGTGAAGAGTGTCATGCGATCGAGCGTGTGGCCGTTAAAAATGATCTTGTGGTGGTCTCTGATGAGATTCACGCCGAGCTTACCTTAGAGGGGCAGCGTCACTATCCTTATGCGCTGACAAGCGATGCCTCGCGCGAGCATACCATTACTCTTTTTGCTCCGAGTAAAACCTTTAACGTTGCCGGCCTTTCGGGTGGATTTGCCATTATCGAAAATGAAGCGCTTCGCAATGAATACCTAAAAGCGATGCAGGGCATGGTGCCAAATCCCAATATTTACGGCATGAAAGGGATGGAGCTTGCTTTTGATTATGGTGATGAGTGGCTCGTTGAGGTGCGCAAATATCTCAAAGCGAATCGCGATTACATAGTAGAAGAACTGAAAAATATGCCGGGGGTGCGTTACACGATCCCAGAATCGACGTTTTTAATGTGGATTGATTTTTCCGATACTAAATTGAAAGATAACGCTTATGAGATTTTACTCGAACATAACGTCGCCTTGAGCGATGGTCGACCATTTGGTGCGAGCGGTAGTTGCGTTCGATTAAATTTCGCAGCGCCAAAGGTCCGATTAGTCCGTGCAATCAATAGTTTAAAAGAGATTTTTAACCTCTAGTCGCTTGACTTTATTGTAATTTACATTACTTTAGTCTTATAAATGTTTTAAAATGAACTATTAATTAATTTTAATTTAATGTGTGAGTCATTTACGTTTATAGTATGACTCAACACTTAATCTGATAAATCAATTATTTAGTTTTTATAGCGAAGCGGAGTAATCCGATCAGATTAGATTGAGTGGTTACACTTTATTGATTTATAAGGATAAAGCGATGAAAAAATCATACTCAAATCACAGTGTTAATGTTCGTAAAATTAGCCTTAAAGGGGACGTTTCAGAAGAAAAGATCCTCTCTGAGGAGAATGAGTTTGAAGAAATTTTATCGACAACTAAAAACCCTTACGAGAATCGAGAAAATATCTTATCGACTTATTTTGCGGAGATTGGCGAATACGATCTTCTAACCCCTGAAGAGGAGTTGGAGATGACCATCCGCGCGAAAAAAGGGGAACAAGTTGCGATCGACACAATGATTGAGAGCAATCTTCGCCTGGTGATTAACGTGGCGCGTAACTATGAAGGACGCGGCCTTGATTTCCTTGATCTGATTTCAGAGGGGAATTTTGGGTTAATCCATGCGATCGGAAAATTTGAACCTGAAAAAGGGTATCGCTTTTCGACCTACGCGGTGTGGTGGATTCGTCACTACATTGAGCGTGCGATTATGAATACCGGCCGTACCATTCGTCTGCCGATTCATATTAATAAAGAGATCAACTCTCAACTTAAAACCAAGCATGAATTAAGCGCCAAACTCAATCGTGAGGCAACTCTTGAAGAGGTGGCCGAGGCGCTCAATAAATCGGAAGAAGATGTAGTTAACCTGATGAAAGTCAATGAATCTACGCTTTCTTTGGATGCGGAAATTACCGATGATAGCGGTTCGTTTCACGACTTTTTGGAATCGGATCGAAGCGTTGAACAGTCGCTCAATCAGATGGCTGAGGTGAATTTATACGGCGCACTCTCTGAAGGGCTCTCGCAGCTTGAAGAGATCGCGCGTAGCGTTATTGAGATGCGTTTTGGTATTCACGGCTATGATAAGCACACGCTTGATCAAACGGCTGAAGCGCTTGGAATCTCGCGGGACAAAGTCCGTAAGATCCAGATCAACGCCCTTAAACGACTCAAAGTGATTCTGCGTGATGAAGAGGATATCTACGACGAGCTCATTGCGTAATTTTAAAAAGCACGTTATTCTACACAGAGGCTTTCGGGTAGTACGGAAATGTACTATCTTGAAGGCCTTTTCACGCTGAAAAAAAGAAAAAGCAGACAAACTATGCTATAATTGATGGTTTGAGATATTTTCATTTGATTCTTTAAGATTGAGGGTGCCATTCGATAATTATGAGTAATCAGCCAAATATTAAAAAGCAGCAGGAGCAGATCAAGAAATTGATCGCACATGGTAAGGACCAAGGTTACCTGACCTATGCTGAGGTGAATGACCATCTCCCTAAAGAGATTGTTGATCCTGAACAGGTCGAAAACATTATTGGCATGATCGCCGATATGGGAATTCCCGTTCATGAAGAGACACCAGACGAAGATACCTTAATGCTGAGTGAGTCGGTAGATTCCGACGACGATGCGGTAGAAGAAGCGGCTGAAGTGCTCGCAAACATCGATAACGAAGAGATTGGACGCACCACGGACCCGGTCCGTATGTACATGCGTGAAATGGGGACAGTAGACCTCTTAACGCGTGAAGAAGAGAAAGCGATTGCCATCCGAATCGAAGACGGTCTGCGTGAAGCCTTAAGCTCGTTAGCCCTCTATCTACCTGCCTCTTATCACTTAATCAATACCTATGAAGAGACCGTTAAAAACGAAGGTCGCTTAACCGACATTGCTACTGGATTTATCGATCCTAGCTTCTTCTTAGAAGATGAGGAAAAAGACGATGAAGAGGTGGAAGTGGTCGATAATGGCGATGGTCCCGATCCTGAACTTTTTGCAGAGAAAGTCAAAGAACTTAAAAAGACCGTTGACAAAATCGCCAAATTAAAAGGCAACAAAGATAAGTTAAAAGAGATCGGTGCGTTACGCGGAGAGCTTCGTGACCAGTTCATGGAATTCCAACTTGCGCCAAAACTTCAAGAAGAGATGTATACACTGCTTCATGATTGTATCGAGCGCATTCGTCCGAAAGAGCGTCGCATCATGCATATCTGTGTGAACCTTGCGAAGATGCCACGTCGTGAATTCTTAAAAGTATTCCCACGTCATGAAGCCGATAAAGCCGTGTTTGAAGAGGATCTTTTCAAACGCAAAGCGAAATATGTTGAGGCGTTATTAGAGCACAAAGATCGTATTTACGACTATCAAGAGCGCTTAAAACAGATCGAAGAAGAGACTGATCTCACGATCTATGAGATTAAAGAGATCAACCGTCAAATCTCGATCGGTGAAGCGAAAGCACGTCGTGCAAAACGTGAAATGATCGAAGCCAACTTACGTCTTGTAATTTCGATTGCGAAAAAATATACCAACCGTGGCCTACAATTCTTAGACCTAATCCAAGAAGGAAACATTGGTCTGATGAAAGCGGTGGATAAATTTGAATATCGCCGTGGTTATAAATTCTCAACCTACGCAACGTGGTGGATTCGACAAGCGATTACCCGTTCGATTGCCGACCAAGCGCGGACGATCCGTATTCCAGTTCACATGATCGAAACGATCAATAAACTGAATCGTATTTCACGTCAGTTACTTCAAGAACTCGGCCGTGATCCAACGCCAGAAGAGATCGCAAAAGAGATGGGTGAACCTGAAGATCGCGTTCGTAAAGTACTTAAAATTGCTCGCGAACCGGTGTCAATGGAAACCCCTGTCGGCGATGATGAAGACTCAAGCTTAGGCGACTTTATCGAAGACGTTTACGCGGTTTCGCCAATTGATTCTGCAACGGATGAGGGCTTAAATGCGGCAACGCGTGATGTGCTTTCAACCTTAACGGCTCGTGAAGCGAAAGTCTTAAGAATGCGTTTTGGTATTGATATGAATACAGACCATACCCTTGAAGAGGTAGGTAAACAGTTTGACGTAACCCGTGAGCGGATTCGTCAGATTGAAGCGAAAGCATTACGCAAACTTCGTCATCCGAACCGTTCTGAGAGCTTAAGAAGCTTTCTTGAAACGGATTAATTTGGACGGTTAACAGATCGTTAACTAAAAACAGTACGAGCGGATTGAGATTAAATCTCGCCCCGATTTGAATATCGGAATCAGCTTGTGAAATAATAGTATCCCCTCCGACGAGGGGATATTTTTTTATTGCCCATTAATAATTAGCTTTTTGCATGGACGCCATGACCGAAACACGCCCTCATATTATTTATTCCGCGACTCACCCCTATCCCAAATTTAGCGTTGCGCCGATGCTCGATTGGACCGATCGTCATTGCCGTTATTTTTATCGGATGATGAGCAAACACGCGCTTCTCTATTCTGAAATGGTCACGACCGGCGCGATTATTCACGGGGATCGAGATCGCCATCTCTATTTTGAAGAGGAAGGGCCAGTGGCACTCCAATTGGGTGGCTCAGATCCCGCTGATCTCAAAGAATCGGCGAAAATCGGGGAAGGGTACGGTTATAGTGAAATTAATCTTAACTGTGGCTGTCCATCAGATCGCGTGCAAAAAGGGCGTTTCGGGGCTTGTTTAATGACTGAGCCTGAGCTTGTCGCCGACTGTTATAGCGTCATGGCAGATGCCGTTTCGGTGCCGGTCACGATTAAAGCGCGGATCGGCATTGATGATGAGGAGTCCTTTGAATTTCTCGATCGATTTATCCAAACAATTTCAGCGGCTGGTTGTACAACATTTATTTTGCATGCCCGTAAAGCGTGGCTTTCGGGATTATCGCCGAAGGAAAATCGCGATATTCCGCCATTAAATTATGAGCGTGTCTATGCGATGAAAGAAAAATATCCCGAGCTCACAATTGCGATTAATGGTGGGATTCCCAATTTAGACGCGTCTAAAGCGCACCTTGATCATGTCGACGGGGTGATGCTTGGCCGTGCGGTCTATCATGATCCTTATATGATGGCGTCGGTGGATCGTGACATTTTTGCCGATGATCATGAGATCTTAAGCCGATTTGAGGTTTTAATGGCGATGGAGGATTATATCAATCGTCACCTAGAAAAAGGCGGGCGACTCAATCATATCGCGCGCCATATGCTCGGGCTGTTCCACGGCATTCCGCGAAGCCGTATTTTTCGCCGTTACGTCAGTGAGCATATCCATTTAGAGGACGCCTCTTTTAAAACGCTAATGGATGCCTATAAGGCGATGGAATCCGCATAAACCTCATTAACGCGAAGAGATATCATATGTCTGCACACCCCACTCAAAAGGAGAATACAATGCCTAAGCGCCCCCTGATGTTGCGCGCTCTCTTGTTTTTTAGTTTGCTTGGATTGATCCCCATGGCGGTGGCAGAGATTTCACGGCCGGATAATCGTGGGCTGTTTGAGGAGGAGATGCACCGCATGCTCCATGCGATTGAAGCGAAAAATTTCTCGCCCTTTATGGGAAGCGATGAGGTGATGATTGCCCCAAGTTTGACTGAATCTGCCGGGAAACCGCATTTTTATCTCGATTATCAATTAAAATCCTCGCTCTATTTCCCATTTTTGGGCATGTGCCATTGCCTTGAAGCCTCGCGGAGTAATCGCGTTAATGTGGAAGCCTATCGCCATGCGCGAAGTGAGACAGAAAGTGAGGGGGCGCTCACCTTTTCCCTGGTCTGTACCGATCAAACGCGGGATACGATTCCCCTTGTGACAGGGCTAAAAAATCGTGAGATTGTGCGTAAAGAGTTTTTTGAGTGGGAGCATGAGGTCATTCAGCCACAAAAAAGTGAGATGGCGCTGCGTTATCACGATCAATCCTTTGGGGCGTTATCGCTCGATGGCTTTCGTTTAGAACGTCTTTTCAAATTTACTCCTGAGTTTACCGAGCTTCGTCTGCGTCATGGCGCGGCGGGTTGGAATGGGCTCACGTGGGTGCTCAATCAAGATCAGAAAAATGAAAAGCGGGTTACGGTCAATCAATTGCTCGGAGAAGCATTTTTCGATTACGAGACGCAACAATATCGCTCATCGCTGATGGTCGATTCTCTTTTGGTTAAAGATCGGCAGAAAAACATTGAATTTAGCCATATTTTATCGGGCCTTGACGCTGAAGAGAGTGACGATGAACCTTTTTATTTAAGTGCCCATCTCTCGGTGGATGATCTCTATCTTTCCCTTGCCAAAAAGCCGCATCTTAATGTCAATTTAGGGGTGATTGAGCTTGGGCTTCAGGCTGAAAATATGCATAGCGTCGCATTGGAGCCGACTACAAAAGCCTTAAAGGAGTGGGTCAAACCAACTTGGCAGCGTCCCGATATTTTTACAGACTTTTCCCTTGAATCGTTATTGCCGATGCCCTTTTTAAAGCCGCTCAGCGAGCTCGTTCAGGGGGATACGCAGATTAATTTCCATTTTGAGAATCGGGTGATCAATCATGCGATGTTCACCGTGGATTTTATGGTGAACGTCAGTGAGGAATTGACCGAGCGCTTAGCCGACCCTGCAGGGTTTGAGCTTTTACTCAAAGAGGAATCGTTTTCGATGTGGTGGGACCGCTATATCGATGAAGCGACGATCGAAATTGTCCTACCGGTTCTCTATTTAGAGGCGCAAAAAGATCAGCTATTGCGGCTCTTTGAAGAGGATGAAATGCTTGCCTCGTGGGAGGCGGCGACGCAAAATTTAATTGAGGCGGCGATGATGACCTTTATGCTCACCGAGCCCGAGCTTGCGCGCTATATGAATTGGAGCGCCGATGAGGTGAGTTTGATGTGGCATTACGATGATAACCGGTGGCGCATCGGAAATGAAACGATTACGACAGAGCAATTAATGCGCGCATTTAATCGTCAATAATCAATTAAATGGATCAATTTTTACAGCAAAAAAGCCCGATTTTGTATATAGTAAGGGCACGTATTTAAACAAATGAATCAGTTGAAAAAACGTTTTCAGCACGACTTTAAGTTTTAAAAGCTGATCTCAAACGGGATTAAAAAATCATAAAAAGGGTAGATTATGGGTAAGAAAATTTTCGGATATTCCGCACTATTTATTGCGATTACCGTGGTGATGGGGAATATCTTCTCCGCCTCGGAGAGTGGGCCAACTGCGTCATTAACAGAGGCCAATAAAGCCACCCTTAAAGAGGATTATCTTGCGGTGAAAACCTCCGGGATTTCAGTGCTCGATAACTTTTTTGATGTGGCGCACGGCTATACCCATTTTCTCGAAACGGAAGAGGGGGCGGAGTATGCGCTCTCATCAAGCGTTCCGTTTGTGGTCGATGATGCAGGAAATACCATCATTTTTAAAAATCGCGAAGCCGGGCACGTAACGTTTGCCGATGCAGCAGGATTAATTAATTTTGATGCGCAAGCGGATTTTATCGCAGAAGTGCATCAAGATGGTGGGCTGATCGGCGAGGTGGATCTGTCACCACCGCACAGCGTGACGGGCATGTTAACGCCGAGCAAAAATCACTTTGGGGCAACGCACTATTTTAAAGATGTAAATCATACGATCACTGCAAAAAATTATGAAAATCGCACCGATGGCGAGTTTGATACGATTCCGGTTGCACTCCTTCGTTTTGGTGAATTAAGTCTTGAGCGCAATGTCACTTATAGCAAGCCTTATAGTGAATTAAAAACCAGTCTGCACAACTGGAATGGGGTGAATTTAGGCTTCCGCGTCTCGAAAATGAGCGGTGTTAACATCCAAGAATCGCCTGATTTTGTTGATTTTAGTGTTGAGAGTCTAGCGCTGAGTTCAGATTTTAATGCTGAAACCCTCGATTACACCTTTGAAAGCACGCTTAACAATGTCGTTGTTTTAACCGAGGAAGAATCTTGGTTTAGCGAAGAGATTGAGCGCACGCACCTACAGCTTCCCGTCGTTGATAGCACCATGACGATCAAAAAAGAGGCTGGTGAAGGCGTGGTGGAGTATAGCGGTCACGTCTCTGAT
>JAAZCI010000175.1 GCA_012513365.1 Lysobacteraceae bacterium | reverse complement strand
GTAGCGATCCATCTCATTTTTATCGGTCCATTTGCGCGTTTGTAAACGGCCTTCGATATAGACTTGTGAGCCTTTTTTGAGATATTGTCCCGCAACTTCTGCAAGACGGCTAAAAATAACGATGTTGTGCCAATCGGTACGTTCTTGCATCTCGCCACTGTTTTTATCGCGCCAGCCTTCTGAGGTTGCGATTGAAAAACTTGTGACAGCTGCCCCACCAGCGGTATAGCGCACAGTTGGATCTTGTCCTAAACGGCCTAATAAAATAACTTTGTTTACACCACGCGCCATTATTCTTCCTCTCCTGTTATAAACCCAATCTTGGCAAGCTCATTTGCTAGTTTTAGTTGGCTCTCTTTGATTGAGTAGTGCTCGGGGTTTCCGTCATCTTCTAAAAAATATCTTTGCTCTCCAAGTCGCACCTCTTTCCTGATAACTTTAAAAACGCCGATATAAAAGCCGTTGCCGTTGGTGTAGTGGACTTTATCGCCTGCTCTGTACTTGCTCATTACTTGTTCTCCAGTGCTTCAAACGCTTCATTTATCAGCCATTCCCAAGGGAAAGCTACCGTGTTGCCGTTCTCAAATTCAATGATGGGCGCGCCACTCGCGCTCGTCATCAGTGTGCCTTTTAGTGTTCCGTCATCAAAATCACCGACACGTTTTCTTAATACAAATCTGCGTGGACTCTCGTGCGTTGAAATGATTAACCCCTCGTTATTTGCCATTTATAATTCCTCCGCGTCGTGGACTTCTTGTTCGTTTATACCGCCACCAAGCCCGTGGCGTTCTTCAAAATTGTCTGCGCCATCGCTTTCAAGATAGATCTCTTCAGCTTCAGCGGGTGAGTCCGCCTCAACTATGATGTGTCTGGTCGCCACCTCAGTGACGGTTAGTAGATATTTAGCCATGTTGATTGCCTCATAAATAAAAGTGCGCGTCCTTGCGCTATGGTGGCTGTCCTTAATTGAAAATCAGTTGTAAAAATTGTTGCTCTGTTTGCGCGTCAATCTTTGCGTAAAAGTCGTTTGCTGCATTGCGTGAGCTAAATGAGCGTTTGACCTTGAAAGAGAGCGTGTCAGATTGGTAGCTCAATACGACCAGGTGCATATCCTCGTATTTGATAAGGTGCGCGATCGAACAGTCCGAAATTCTGCGTTTGCTATTAATCATGCCGCCACCTCTTCAGAGGCTTTTTGGATTCTCATGGCGCGATCCGCAGCCGATGCGCGTACTGTATTTTCGATAATTGAGGCCTTAGTAGTGAAAGGTCTTAATGCGCGTTTCGCGTATTGGTCGCGATCAGCTTTAAGGCTTTCGTAGTTTTTGGTTTGTGATAAATGAAGGCTTTGGACAACGATTGCGCGTTGCATTTTTGAAATGCGATCTTGGTTAAGTGCCTGCATTACACGATAAAATAGTTTTTCGCCGAACATATTTGATCTCCTAAGTTGGTTGGGTGGCGCGTGATGCACCACCTTGTGGTTATTTGATTAAGCAAAGTATTCTGAGCGGATCTCTTGCCAGTAGTTTCTGCCGTATCGAAGCGCACCGGCGAAATCCTTCCATTGATTTTTGGCCTCTTGGCTTTGGTTGGGCTCTGCCTTGG